>JAICXI010000029.1 GCA_025980505.1 bacterium
ACGTCGATCAGGCTCCCGTCCTTCCGGAGCCGGACGGTTTCGTAATGGATGACTCCCCGGCCTTCCCGAACGGACTTTTGCATCCGGACGATTTCGCCGCGCCGGTCCTCCGGTTCCAAAAAGACCGCGGTCTTCCCGATCACTTCGCCGGCCCCGTAACCGTACATTTTTTCCGCGCCGCCGTTCCAATTGAGGATGCCCCCCTTCAGGTCGCTTCCGATGACCGCATCGGGGGTCTGTTCCAGGATGGAAGCCAGGCGGACGGTGGCTTCCTCGGCCTTCTTGCGTTCCGTGATGTCCCGGGCGATGGCCGAAACGCCGATGGTTTTGCCCCGGGAATCCCGGATGGTGGACAGGGTGACCGAAACGTCGATCGGTCCGCCGTTTTTCCTCCGCCAAACCGTTTCCTGGTTGGAGACGCCCTCCCCCTTCAGGACCGCCTGGAAAAACCCGTCCATTTCCTGGCGCCGCTCGGGGGAGGCGAGGATGGAAGCCGGTTGGGCCGATATCTCCTCCAGCGAATAACCCAGCATCTTGGCCGCCCCCTCGTTCCAGCTGAACACGTGGGCTTCCAGGTCCGTCCCGATGACCGCGTCGGCGGTCTGCTGCAGGATGGCGCCCAACTGGGACCGGACTTCCTCCGCCTTCCGGCGTTCGGTCACGTCGATGGCCATGGACATGATGCCCGTGAAATGGCCTTCCGCGTCGTTCATGGGGGTGTTGTACCACTCGCAGACGATCACCTTGCCGTCCTTGCGGGTGTTCTCGCTGTAAACGCCCTGGGCGGTCATGTCCCCCTGGGCAACCCGTTGGAAGATGGATTCCACGTTGGGCCAGGAGGAGGACGGGATGATGGTGCCGTTGGGATGTTTGCCCTCCACTTCCCTGAAGGAGAAGCCGAACATGCGTTCCGCGGCCGGGTTCCAATAAGTGAAGTTGAAATGCTGGTCCGCCAGCAGGCAGGCCACCGGCATGCGTTCCATCTGCAGTTGGAGCTGCTCCAACAGCTGGTCCCGCTCGGCTTGCAGCACCTCCTTGGCGGCCTTGTCCCGCTCGCTTTCGGTGATGTCCCGGGCCACGACGGAGGCCCCGGTGACCTGTCCCATGGCGTTCTTGATGGGCGAAAGGGTCAAGGCGAGCCGCATTTCCTTGCCCTTCTTCGTTTTGTGCGTGGTGGTGAAATTGCTGACGGCCTTGCCGTTGCGGATCCTTTCCAAAAGCCCGAGGAACTCCCCCTCCCCCCCCGAGGAAAGGACCATCGACAGGGTCCGGCCCCCGATCTCCTCGGGTCGATAGCCGTAAATCTTTTGGGCGCCGGGATTCCAGCTCAAGACCACGCCGTCCAGGGTCACGGAGTAAATGGCGTCCTCGGAGGATTCCACGATGGCGGCCAGCCGGAACGCCGTCCTTTCGGACTTTTTGCGTTCCGTGATGTCGCGGTAATTGAGGACCACCCCTTGGAAGGAGGCGCCGGGGGAAAAGTGGCTTTTGGCCGTGGATTCGAGGATGCGCCAGGACCCGTCCTTGTGCCGGACCTGCGCCTCGATGGTTTGGACGTTCCCCGAGGAGTGAAGGAGATAGTCCAGCATCTCTCGAACGCGGGGCGCGTCGTCGGGATGGAGGAAATCGGACCATTCCTTTCCCTGGACCTCCCCGACCCCGTATCCCAGGACCTTCTCCACGGCGGAGCTGACGTATCCCAGCTTCCCGTCCGGCAAAATGACGACGATGCCGTCCCGCGCATTTTCGATGAGCGCCTGGAAAAACTCCCGGCTTTTGAGGATTTCCTCCTGGGACCTTTTGCGCTCCAGGGCATAACGCACCGACCGCTCCAGGATGTCCGTATCCAGCTTGTTCTTGTTCAGGAAATCCGCCGCGCCCAGCCGCATGGCTTCCAGGTCCACTTCCTGGTCGCCCTGGCCGGTGAGCAGGATGACCGGGGCGTTGCACTTGCAGGCCAGGGTTTCCCTTAAAAAATCCAGGCCCGAATCGGCGCCCAGCCGGTAGTCCACCAGGTAGACGTCGTGCCGGTGCCGCTTCAGTTCGGCAAGGCCCGCGGCGAGGGAAAGGGCGTTTTCCAGGACATAGGGGCGCGAGCGGACCTTGGAAAAGAGCCTCAAGAGGATCTTGAAATCCTCCTCGTTGTCGTCCACGGCTAAAATCCGGACCGGCGTTTCACTCATAGGGCGTTGGGTCCTCCGGCGACGGCAGTTCCACCACGGTCAGCCAATAATCCTTCAAGGCCGCGACCACCTTGACCAGTTCCTCGAACGTTTGAGGCTTGGCCACGTAGGAATTGGCCCCCCATTCGTAACAAGCGGAAAGATCCTCGGGGGACCGGGAGGTGGTGAGCACCACCACGGGTATTTTCCTCAGGCGTTCATCCGATTTGAGGGCCTTAAGGGCCTCCCGGCCGTCCATGCGCGGCATGTTCAAATCCAGGAGGATGAGCGCGGGCAGGCTCCATTCTTCCCGGGCATAGGCGCCCCTTCGGCGGACATAGTCCATCAATTTCTCGCCGTTTTCCACGGCCAGAAAGGGATTGGGCACCTCGTTGGCCGCCATGGCCCGGCGCGTTATGTCACAATCGTCGGCGTCGTCGTCCACCAACAGGATGGGCGGTAATTTTCCGGGTTCCGTCGTCATTCCATTCCTTTTCCAGCTTCACGTTGTTTTCAAGAGAGGCGTCCCAACAGCCTCCACTCTTTATTCGGCAGGGACCCGGTGGGTTGGAAGAATCGCGTTCACCCCCGCCCTCCCCCCTCAAGGAAGAAGGCGGGGTGGCGTTCCAACCCGGGTCACCACCCTTTATTCCACAACCGTGGCTTCGCCATCCCCCCTGGGAAACTCCACGATCTTGAGCCAATAGTTGTTCAGGGATTCGATCACCTTGACCAGGTCGTTGAAGGAATTGGGTTTGGTGATGTAGGAATTGGCGCCCAGTTCATAACAACCCGAAAGGTCCTCGGGCGACCGCGAGGTGGTCAACACCACCACGGGTATTTTCCTCAGGCGTTCATCCGATTTGAGGACCTTGAGGGCTTCCCGGCCGTCCACACGCGGCATGTTCAGGTCCAAGAGGATGAAACAAGGGATGACCGCGGCGCCCTGCGCGAACTTCCCGCGCCGGTAAAGGTAATCCAGCAATTCTTCACCGTTGGAAACCGTCACCAAGGGGTTGGACACTTGGTTCTTTTCCAAAGCCTTGCGGGTCAAAAGACGGTCGCCGTCGTCGTCTTCCGCCATGAGAATGGGGGCGGTACTGGGTGCCTGCACCATGTTTTCCTCCTGCAAAAATCCATTTTAAATCCACTTCCAAGGCTTCCGGAGCAATCCCGCCCAAAGCCAAACCCCGATCGGCTCCAAAGGCCCCCTCCGGGCCGGCCCAGGCGCCGCTGAAAGCCGAAGGTTCAATCCTCCCCTTCGAAGGGTAAATCCACGATCTCCAGCCAGTAGTTCTTGAGGGACCGGATCACTCCCACCAGGCCGGCGAAGGTGACCGGCTTGGTGATGTAGGAATTGGCCCCCGTGTTGTAGCTTTTTAAAATGTCTTCCTCGGCCTTGGAGGTGGTCAGCACCACCACGGGTATCTTCTTGAGCGCCGGGTCCTGCTTGATGAGCTTCAAGGCCTCCCGCCCGTCCATGCGCGGCATGTTCAGGTCCAGCAGGATGAAGCAAGGGGTGACGGAGGCCTCCTGCGCGAACTTCCCGCGCCGGTGAAGGTAATCCAACAGCAATTCCCCGTTTTCCACGATGACCAGGGGGTTGGCCACCCGGTTCTCCTCCAGCGCCTTCCGGGTGATGAGCTGGTCGTCCGGGTCATCCTCCGCCATCAGGATGGGTGCCAATAGGTGCTTTTCCGCCATACCTTCCTCCTTACCTTTTGATCAATACCGGCTCAAGCCTTTCACTGCGTCGGCCCGGCGGCGCTTTAACTTTGCCGCAACGGCAGGGTGATCTCGAAGGTGGCGCCTTCCCCCAATTGGGACGCGGCCCGGATCGCCCCCTTGTGCCGTTCCACCACCTTCCGGCAGATGGCCAGGCCGATACCCGTCCCCTCGTACTCGGACCCGTTCAACCTTTGGAAAATATTGAAGATTTTTTCCGAGTACTTCGGGTCGAAACCGATGCCGTTGTCCTTGACCCGGATGTGGCAGAGGTTCTTGACTTCGTCCGCCTCGGCTTCCACCTCGATCACCGGGGCCGTTTCCGCGCGCCGGAACTTCAAGGCGTTGACGATCAGGTTTTGGAAAAGCTGGTGCATCTGGGCCGGGTCGGCGCTGATCCGGGGCAGCTTTTTCGCCACCACCTTCCCTCCCGTTTCCTGAAGCCTTATTTCCAGGTCCGACCCGACCTCCCGGAGCACCTGGTCCAATTCCACCGGCTCAAAAGGCTTGGCCCGGCTGGTAATGCGCGTCAATTGCAGCAGGTCCTCGATGAGGCGGCCCATGCGTTGGGAGGCGTCCTGCATGCGCGCCAGGTAGTCGGCGGCGGTCTCATTCAAGGCGGACCCCGCCTCTTCCTTGAGGAAATTGCCGAAAGACTGGATTTTCCGCAAGGGTTCCTGCAGGTCGTGGGAAACCACGAACACGAAATCCTGCAGTTCCTTGTTGCTGACCTCCAGTGCCTTGGTATAGATCGTAAGTTGTTCCTGGCGCTTGAACTCGGTGATGTCCTCCGAGATCCCCATGAGGTACTGGGGCTTCCCATCCGGTCCCAGGACGGGGAACTTCTTGGTGTGGAGGGTTCGCGGACCCTGGTGGCGGGTCTGGATCGTTTCCACCGGGATATCCAGGAGCTTCCCCCCTTCCAGCGTCTTGCGGTCCTTGGCGATATAGAAGTCGGCGTCCGCCTTCGGGAAAAAATCATAGTCGTTCTTGCCGATCAACTCTCCCCGGGGGATTCCCAGCAGTTCCTCCCCCGCGCGGTTGAACCGAACGAACCTCAGCTCTTGGGCGTCCTTGACGAAGATCATGTTGGGGATGTTCTCCAGCACCGCGTTCAGGAATTCGTTGGTTTGCCTGACTTCCGCTTCCGCCTTTTTGCGCCCGGTGATGTTCCGGACAATGACGACCCCGCCGCGGATTTCACCCTTCCCGTCCCGGAGGGGCCTCCCGGTGACGCTGACGAAAATGCCCTCCGGGTTGGCCGGGTTCCTTAAGAACTGCTCCACGTCATCGGTGTCCAGTCCCCGGATGGCCTTGGCCAGGGGATTTTCCTCGGGCGGGCAGGGGGTGACCCCGTCGGGGCGGAAGACGCCGTATTTTTCCGACCATTGGCCGGCGCCGCCCGCCACCGGTCCCTTTCCCGCGATCCTCTGGGCGGCGGGGTTGAAAACGATGAAGTTCCCCTTCTCATCGGCCACAACCACGCCGTCCCCCATGTTTTTCAGGATGGAATCGAGCAGCTCGGTTTTCTCCTGCAGTTCCTTCTGGGCCTTTTTGACCTCCGTCACGTCCCGGCTCACCTTGATGAAACCCCGGAGCTCCCCTTTTTCGTTCCTCAGGGCCGTGATGATGACGTCCACCAGGAAACGGGAACCGTCCTTCCGCACGCGCCATCCTTCCTCCTCCACTCGGCCTTCCCGGCGCGCGGCCTCCAACAACTCCTGGGGACGGCCCTTCGCCCTGTCCTCCGGCGTGTAAAAAACGGAAAAATTCCGCCCGACGATCTCCGCCGCCTGGTAACCCTTCATGCGTTCCGCACCCTTATTCCAGGTCAAGATCCCACCCTGGACGTCCAGCATGAGGATGCCGTAATCCTTGATGTTTTCAATGGCATGGGCCTGGCCCAAGCGGGCCAACTCCTCGGCCCTCTTGCGGTCGCCGATATCCCGGAAAAAAGCCAGCAGCCGCTCCTTACCGCCGATGACCGCGCGGCTCAAGGAAACCTCGATCCAATGGATGCCGCCGTCCTTATGCCGGCCTTGCCATTCGAAAACCTGGGGGCCCTCCGAAAGGGCCCTCTTCATCCGGAGGCCGGCCTCCTCCCGGGTGAAACCCGGATTGCCCGAGGAGATGTCGGCGGGATGGGCGGAGGTGAGTTCTTCCCGGCTGTACCCCGTCATGTCCACCGCCCTTTGGTTCACTTCCAGCACCCGGCCCGTCTCGATCTCGTGCACGAAGATGGCCTCGTTGGCCTTCTCGAAGATCTCCCGGTAATTGGCCTCGGAGGCCTTGAGCGCCCGGTCCTGCGCCAGGATTTCCGCGAGCATCCGGTTGAAGGCGTCGGTGAGCAGCCCCAATTCATCGTCGCCGAATTTTTGGGCCCGGAGGGAGAAATCCCGGCGGTGGGCGACGGATCGCGCCGTCTCGGCCAGGGCCAGGATGGGCAGTGATATCTGTTTTTGAAGCAGGCTGGAAAGCAGGTAAACCAGCAAAAGGGAGACGGTGATGATGGCCGCCGCCAGCCATGCGTAAGCGCGGTAACGGTCGGTAAGGGCGGACAAATCCGATTGGAGGTAAACCGTGCCCAACGTCCGTCCGCCTTGGACGACGGGGCGAAAAACATCCAAATGCCCGCCTCGGTAGCCGGAAGCGCCGGGCGCGGCGGGGAAAAAACCCGGTAATGCGTTGGCGGGGTATTCGGCGAATAGTTTTCCATTGCCGTCGTAAAGGCAGGCCCCCGTGACCCTCGGGTCCGTCTGGAACGCGCCGAGAATCCGGGTGGCGTCGGCTGGGTCCTGGAAGGCCAGCGCCGCCGCCGAATTGGCGGCGATGATCTCGGCGCGGGTCTGGTAGCCTTCCATCATGGCCTTCCGCAGGGTGATGACTTCGTAAGTAATGAAGGCCGCGCAGGTCGGCAGCAGCACCGCGCCGCCCGTTAGCAAAAGGGCCATCATCAGTTTCCGCCGGATGGGCGTGTTTTTCCAGGGCATGGTCATTCCTTCCCCGGCTGGACGATTTCGGCCAGCCGCAGCATTTGGGAACTGATGGTGAGCTTGGCTTGCCTTGCGGCCCGCAGGTTGATCCTGAAATGGATTTTATTTTCCTTCGTGACAAAGCGGATGATGCCGCCTTTTTGGGCGAACTCTTCGCTGTCCCCGACCGTGAGGATGTTCCTTCCCTTCAGTTCGGCGAGGATATCTTCCATTCGTTTGCTTTCGGAAGGGCTGATGAACAAAACCTGGCAGTCCTTGGCTTCACGGGGGCTGCCGCACCGCCGGACGACCAGAGGATGGCCGTCCACTTTTTCACCGCGCACGGTTTCGTCCAGAAAACCGTCAAAGGGGTCGTCGCCCAAAATGCCGATGCAAAAGGGCCCGCCGGCGCCGGCGACGGCGCCGGATGGCCATTGGATGAATTGGGTGAAGTTGAACAGGAAGGCGGCCTTGATTTGGTACTCCTTGGGAACTCCTTCTTGCGCCCACAAGGGGGAGGCGCCCGCCCACAGCAGGAAGAGGACAAGCCGGAGGTGGAAGGCCCACCGTTGCCCGGGAGGGGTTAAAATTGGCATGTCAGCTTCCCGTAAACGCTGCGCGCAATTTCCTCTTGCGTCGGGCCGGGAACGCCGCCCTCGACATGTTCATTTTGCAGGAGATTCTGGCCGACCACGGAAACCTCGACCGACGGGGCGGCATGCCAACCGAGCCGGATATCCAGTTCGGCGTAACTCGGCACCACCTGGGTCGAGGCGGCGCCGAGATTGGCGTTGTGGACGGTGTCAATCCACCGGAAAGCGGCGTCCAACTCGGACTTGCCGGGCAAGTCCATCGAAGAACGCAAAAAGACCTGGTGGGGCGGGTCGGCTGTTTCAGCCAGCCCGTTGGATAAGTCGACTTGGCCCGGGGCCACCCAGATGCTTTCCCAGAGATAGTCGTAACCGGCGTGCAGCCGCCACCCCGCTAACATTTGATAATCCGCGGTGAGCTCAACACCGTAGGTTTGTCCCAGGTCATTGTTCCCGAAGTAAAGCGGAACGAGGGTGACGGGAGTGAAGCTCAGGCTGCGCAGGTTGGTGTAATCGTTGAAAAAGGCCGAGATGGAAGTTGAAATTTTCGGGTCCAGTTGGGCGCGATAACCCAGCTCGTAAGCCACCAGGACCTCCGAAAGGAACGTGCCTTGGTCGTCCAGGAATTGTCCATAAACCGGACTGGGTTCTTCCAAGTCGTGGTCATAACGGGCGGGCATGCGGACCGCCCGGGACAGGGCCCCCCAGAGCATTTGGTTGTCCCCGACGTTCCACTGGAGCCGCCCGCTGGGCTCGTATTCGTAACCGGTGTAATCATTGTGTTCGATTTTGCTGCCGAAAGTGAGGGTTACATCCGGAAGCAGCTTTGCCTCGTCCTGGAAAAAACCGCTGAACAAGTTGTGGTCCAATCTATCCGGGGCGAAAGCCACAAGGGGCGCGTCCTGGACCACGTCTTTCGTAAACCGGTATTCTCCACCCCAAACAACATGGTTGGAGTAGCCCAGTGGAAATCGATCTTGAAAATTCACGTCGATCGTATCCAGCGAATCCCCCAGGGGGCCCGCCGGGATGGAGCCGCTGGACTGGAAGGGTACAACCAGGTTATCGCGGGAGTAGTAAATTTGAAGGCTCATGTCGTCGTCGCCGGCAAAGGTGCGGGTCCAGCGCCCCAGGAGGTTGCCTCCGCTGGAGCTTCCGGGAGCCGCGGGCGTACCCTCGCCGCCCGGCAGAGTCGTCGTGTTTCCGGCGTAAAGATCTCCCTGCAGCGTGAACTTATCCTCCGAAGATCCGTCGGTGTCGAGGCGGAATCCAGCCTGGCCGTGGTTCCACGAATCCTGGGCGCCGGTTCCGTCGGAAAAAGACTCGGCACCGCGGTCGAAATACTTTCCATAGACGCGGTAATAAAGGTCCGGGGCCATCGTGCCGCCGTACCGCGCCGCGATGAAATCCTGCAAATAGGTTCCCCCGCCGGCTTCCACGTAGGCTCCCTGAGTGTCTTTTGCGTCCTTGCTGGTGATGTTGATGACGCCATTCATCGCGTTGGCTCCCCACAAGGTGCCGCCGGGGCCGCTGATGACCTCAACCCGGTTGATGTCTTCCAGCAGGTAATCCTGGTTGTTCCAGATGACGCCCGCAAAAAGCGGCGTGTAGACGCTCCGCCCGTCGATGAGGACCAGGAGCTTGTCGCTGACGGAGGAGTTGAACCCGCGCGCGCTGATGTTCCACCCGGCGGAAGAAACCTGCGCCACTTCCAGGTTGTCCGCCAGCCGCAACACCTCCGGCAGGCTGGACGCGCCGGAACGGCGGATTTCATCCGAGGTGATGACGTTTATCGCGGCCGGCGCCTTCCCATAAGGCTCCGGTTGTTTGGACACGGAGGTGACGTCCAAATCCATCAATTGCTCCAAGCTCAATTTCTTTAAAACGTCCGGGGACAAGTTCGCCTGCTCCGGCGGCGTCACCATTGCGTTCCTTCGGGCCCGTGGGTTGACCTGCGGGGTTGGGATGGGCGATGAAGCTGCCCCGGGCGTTTGGGCGAAGGCCGCCCCGGAAAGGAGGCTGAACGCGGCCGCCCCGGCAAGCCTTCTCCAACGCCGGGGGGCGGGGCGGATGTTGGAAACCGATTCTCGGTAGGGGATGGACTTCAAAACACGAGGAGCCGGGAAAACGAAAGCCCAGGCCGGAAAGACAAGGTTATTTTTGCCCGTCGTCATAGGGACTCCAGGGAAAAGATGAAAAGGACCGGCTAATTTTAGCACCGGCGGCCGTAACCGTTTCAGGTTAAATTAGATTTGGGTTTTAAATTTAAGGGTTTAAAGCAGGCCACTTTCTATGCGGTTTTTCGGCATAAAAAATGTTGCTACTGGCCTTTTCCGGAATTTGTCATTAACAATGGACCCAAAGGGGGCAAAACATGGACTCATCCAACGAACGCAAAATCATCCAAATCATCCACGGCATCGACACTTCCGACGGTGCCGGGGTGAAGCTCAAACGCATCCTGGGGTCGTCCGAGTTGAACCAACTGGACCCCTTTTTGCTCCTGGATGAGTTCAAAAACGACGATCCGAACGATTACGCGGCCGGTTTCCCCGACCATCCCCACCGGGGTTTTGAGACCGTGACTTATATGATGGCGGGCTCCTTCACCCACCGGGATTCCAAGGGCCACGAGGGGCATTTGACCGCGGGCTCCGTCCAATGGAT
>JAICXI010000290.1 GCA_025980505.1 bacterium
CCATCCCGTAGTACCTCATCCGTCCCATCGAACACCTTCTCTTCAATGTGCTCATCGTCGCTTCAACACGGCTCCTCACACGGCCCCAAGCTTTGTTTTGCTTCACCTGCCGTTGAGTCAGTTCCTGACCCCGCCATGCCCAATCGTTGTGGCCGCCATGGGAAACGATGGAAATAATACTCAATACAGCCCAGCAAGTGACCCTTACGCAATTGGAGTCGGAGCCGTCAATAGCACACCCGCATGGTGTTCCTATTCGAATTACGGATCTTGGATAGGTTTGGTTGTCCCTGTTTGCGGGGCCAGCGGTCAACTGACAAGCGGCGGAGTATTCTGCCCGAGCAATTCTTGTGTTACATGCTATAGCTTAAGGGCAGGAACTTCCGCCGCCGCTCCCCAAGTCTCTGCCATGGCTGCCATCCTCATTGACCTCGGCCTTACACCGGGCCAGTGCCGTCACGACCTCTTTACAACCGCCGATACCATTGGAGGGGGAGTCAACCAATACACCGGATGGGGCCAAATGAACTGCTGGCGGGCCTTAGCTGCCATTCGTCCCGCCTCTTCCCTTTCCGCTGTAGCCGGCACGGACCAAGTGGCCCTTACCTGGGTTGCCCCCCAAACCACTGCTTTTACCACGGCCGATTACCTAATCTCCCGCGCCACCACTTCCGGCGGCCCTTACGGCCCGGTGGGATATACCCCTAACGGGACC
Organism: bacterium; assembly: GCA_025980505.1. Lineage (GTDB taxonomy): Bacteria > Oederibacteriota > Muellerivitia > Muellerivitales > Muellerivitaceae > JAICXI01. Next base: position 716 of record JAICXI010000290.1, read on the forward strand.
ACTCTTACCTACACCGACACATCGCTTAACCCTGGAACCTCTTACTACTACATCGTCCAAGCCGTGGACGCTCAAGGGAATACCACTGTCCCCTCAAATGAAGTTTCATCCACCGCCTTGGGAACCACTTGGACCGTTACGCCCACCCCCACTGCAACCCCCGATTACGGGGAGTTCACCAACTGGACCTTTACAGGGCTCTGGCACCCCGTGGAGGATGGCGTTTCTCCTTGTGCCAACAGCTATTCCCACCCCTGGGCGACGTATTACGGTCAGGCTTCGGATTGTGCTTATGACACTGGTGGTCCTAATACCGGAACCCTTACTTCCCCCATTAGTTATATTGTTTGTAACCCAACGGACACTCTGAACTTCGAAGGCTGGTGGCAGTCCGATGGAGGCGACACCCTTTCCGCCCAGTATGCCCCCACGGGGACCAATTCGTGGACAACCTTGTGGTCCACATCCACTACCTCCTCGGGCGGTTGGGTAGCTGAGTCCGTACCCCTGGCAGCTGTGACCTTGAGTCCCATTTCGGTTCGTTTCCTTGTCACCACTGACTCCTCCGCCAATACTTCCCGGGGCTGGTACATCGACGATGTTTCCATCCCTAATTGCCTAACCCCCTCGGCAACCCCTACACAAACATTCACCATTTCGCCAACTCCAACGCTCTCACCCATTCCAACTTCCACGCTCACTCCGACCACCACTCCCACCCTGACCCCCACCGACAGCCCAACCATCACCCCTACACCCACAGATTCACCTTGTATGGTCAATGGGTTGACTTGCACCCCAACGGCCACGCCTACCCCCACTCTCAACCCCGCCACTCTGATCTACAACCCAGTGGCCTACCCCAATCCTGTCTGGGGAAACCAAGTAACTTTCAACTATCAGCTTTTCACCCAGGCAGATACGGTCACCATCAAGATTTTTACAGTGGCCTATCGCAAGGTCGCCGAAATAACCGGTTCTCCCAACGCCGGGGACAATAACGTGGTGGATTCCCTATCCGGGCTTGCTAATGGTTTGTATTTTTACGTTATCGAAGCACATGCGGGTGAAAGGAAAGAAGAGAAGGTTGGAAAACTGATCCTGGTCCGTTGAGGTTTTGGACGATACGACCCGTCGTCCGGCTTCCGAACGGCCGGGCCGGCCCGGGCTTAACAAATCTCCACCCAGCCAATGTGGTCCAGGTCCCGGTGCCGGCCGTCCAGGTCCATTCCATAGCCGAAAAGCCGGTAATCCCTCAGGCCCTTGCGGGCCAGGTCGGCCCGGTCGAGGCCCAAGTCGAACCCGCAGAAATCCACGGGCCCGCCGGCGTCCTTGAACTTGCGCACCAGGACCGCGGTTTTCAGGTCCGGCGGCCCCAGGGCCGCGATTTCGGATCGCAAAAGGGCCAGTGTTTTTCCCGAATCCACCGGTTCGTCCAGGATCAAGACAGGGTGACGGGGCGGGCGCCTTCCAGGACGGAAACGAGGTTCAAACCCCGGGCCGGTGTTTTTTCAAGCCAGGCGGCCACGTCGCGGCGGCTTGGGTCTGGTCCCGGTCAAAAACGACCGTGGAGGGGGTAGCGGGCATGGAAAAATCCTTGAGCCGCGGTGTTCGGCGGTTCCCTGTTTCCAGGTCCCGGTTGCCGGGAGACGCGGACTCCCGATCCTCCCGTCAAGCCGCCAACTAGCAACCGGCCACCGGCAACTGACGGTCCCCACTTGCCAACAGCCACCCGCTAACGGCGAACGGCTTTCTTTTGCGGTTTCCACTGGTAGTAAAGCCTTATTTGGGGCGGCCGGTGGAGCCGGGCCGGCACGTGGGAAGCGCCCCCGGGATTCATGCCGTCCGCGGGCGGCGCGAAGACCGCGACCAGGAAGGGCCGGGCCTTGCCCCATTCGGAGGCGGCGTGCGTCACGTCCACCCATTCCACGCCCGGCTTTTTGTAGAACCACCGCTTGCCCGCCTTGATCATCAGGTTGGCCTCTTTCTCGAACAACAACTCCAGGAAAAGGGGCCGGCCCTTCAAGGGGATTTGCCAACCCAGGCCGTCCGAATCGTCGGCGGAACGCCAGTCGGTCCTCAGCGTCCCCCCCTGCCGCGACCACTTTTCCTTGGGTTGGAAATAGGGGTCCTGTAAAAACTCCCGGTAGGCCGGGAGGAAGGGCGTGGGCACGCCGTGGTCCTCGTGGTTCGGGTCCTCGCGCTCCAAGCCGAGCCTGCCGCGGTCCCGGAACTGGTAGTAAGTGACGCCCTTGAGGAACTTCGGTTTTTCCCGCAAGACGCGCCGGTAAAAGGCTTCCATGAGTTTCGACTGCCGCACTTCGCCGCCGACGTCGCCGTCGGCGTTGAATTCGCCGATCTCAAGCCCCTTGTCCTGCCCCGACATCCGGACGAAGCCCCGGTGCACCCCCTCCAACTGGCGCCAGATGTGGTCGACGCCGAGGTCCTTGTAGGTCTTATCCAGGTCCCCGGGGTCGCAGCCCTTGTAGGGCCATCCGTAATGCAGGCTGATGTATTGGTCCGCGGACCAGATGTCCGAAAAGGGCAGCATGGGCGCCAGTTCCCTTTCGTACCGCAGCAGGCCGGTCTTGAAATCCGTCACGTGGCCCCAGCAGCCCATGAGCCGCACGTTGGGCGCTTCCTTTTTCAGGACGCCCGCGAAGCGGATGAAAAAGGCCGCCACCTGGCCGTAGGAATAACGCCGGTTGAAGGCGAACCAGTTGCCGTCGCATTCATGGTTCAACCGCAGCCGCAGGAAACCGTAAGGCCGCAGTTGCCGGGCCAGGACCCGCAGATGGCCGTCGGGCACCGCGCAATCCACGGTGAGCGTCAGGGTGACCTCCTGCCCGTGCCGGCGAATGTCCCGCATCTGCCGGAAGGCATCGCCATCGGCGTCGC
>JAICXI010000476.1 GCA_025980505.1 bacterium
CCCTCAAGGGAGAAGGTGGGAACATTCGAAACCCGGCTTGAACCGGGTTTGTTCGTCAAGCGCATCGTTCCGAAAAAATTCAAAATCATTTTGCTTTTGGAGTCAAAACAGGCCATGCAATCCATCTCGTCCCTTTTCCACGAATTTTCCTACCGACCCCGTAAAACCGCCGGCCAGAACTTCCTGACCGATTCCAGCATCCTCGACGGGATCGAACTGGCCGTCCAATGCCCGCCGGAGGACCTGTTGTTGGAGGTGGGGGGCGGCTATGGGGCCTTGACCGAACGGCTGGCGCGCAAGGGCCGCACCCTGGCGGTGGTGGAGCCGGACCACAAGCTGTTCGCCATGCTGGAAAGGAAGTTCGCGGGCGCCCCGGGGCTTTCGCTGGTCAAGGCGGATATCCTGAAACTGGACCTGGAACCCTTGAGGCCTTCACCGCCCGGCAAGATCACGGTGGCGGGCAACATCCCCTATTACCTGACGACCCCGCTCATCACCCGCCTTTTGACCCAATGCAATTCCTATGTGCGGAAACTGTACCTGATGGTCCAAAGGGAAGTGGCGGACCGCCTGGCGGCGGGGCCCGGGACCAAGGCTTACGGCGCCTTGACGATCTGCGCCCAATATTACGCCACGCCGCTGAAACTCATCGACGTGCCGGCCCGGTGTTTCCGGCCGAAACCCAAAGTGGACTCGGCCTTCATTGAACTGGACTTGAAGGCGTCCTTTCCGCTGGAACCGGCCGATGAAAAGCAGCTCTTCGCGCTGGTCCGGGCGATCTTCCAGAGCCGCCGGAAAATGTTGTCCAACTCCCTGAAGTCGTTGGGCAAGCCGGTGGAGAAAGTCCAAGGGGCCCTTGAAAAGACGGGGATCAACCCCCAAATTCGGGGGGAACAACTGGGCCTGGACAAACTCATGGAATTGGCCCGCGCCTTGGGCGGGCCCTGATTGTTTACGGGGAGGGGCCATGTTAACATGCGGCCCTCCAACCGCGGGACGGTTGATTCTTGGGCCGGGAGATTAAAATGTGTGGAATCGTAGGCTACACGGGGTTTCGACCGGCGGCGCCCATCCTTTTAAACGGCTTGGCGAAACTGGAGTACCGCGGTTATGATTCGGCGGGATTGGCCCTCCCCATCTCGGATAACCACGCCAACCACTTGAAGGTCATCAAGAGGGCCGGCAAGATCAACCACCTGGTTTCCGCGGTGCAGCGGGCCCGGATACCCTCCTCCATCACTTCCGGCATCGGCCACACGCGCTGGGCCACCCACGGCCATCCCACGGACCAAAACGCCCATCCCCACACGGATTGCAAGGGCGACATCGCGGTGGTCCATAACGGCATCATTGAAAATTACCAGGCGTTGAAAAAGCGATTGCAGTCCAAAGGGCATGTCTTCAAGTCCCAAACGGATTCGGAGGTCCTGGCCCACCTGGTCGAGGAACAACTCAAGAGGCATTCCTGGGAGGTTTCGGTGCGGCGGGCCCTGGCCCAAATCACCGGCACTTACTCGGTGGTGGCGGTCTGCCAGGGGGAACCCCATACCTTGATCGGCGCCCGGTCGGGGGGAGGGGCCCTGGTGGTGGGATTGGGGAAGGGCGAGACTTTCCTGGCCTCCGACGTGCCCGCCCTTTTGGTGCACACCAAGAAGGTCTTTTACCTGGACGACGATGAAATGGCCGTGGTGACGCCCGAGGGCCCCCGAGTGAAAAACGTCTTGACCGGCAAGAGCGTCTCCAAGCGCGTTTCCGAGATCGAATGGAGCGCGGAACAGGCGGAGAAGGGCGGCTATCCGCATTTCATGCTCAAGGAGATCTTCGAGCAGCCGCAGACGATC
>JAICXI010000300.1 GCA_025980505.1 bacterium
CGCCCGCCATCCCCTGTTCGCCTTGGAAGCGGGGGACAAGTTCCGCGAAAAGGTCGTCCCCTTGGACCTGGATTTCCAGGATGGGGTCCGGGTCATCCTGGTTTCGGGGCCCAACGCGGGGGGCAAAACCGTGGCCTTGAAGACCGTGGGGCTGCTTTGCGTCATGGCCCAGGCCGGGATGCCGGTCCTGGCCCGGCCGGAAAGCCTGATCCCGCCGGTCGGCCATTTCGATTCCGACCTGCAGGACGAACAAAGCCTGTCCGACCACTTGAGCACCTACGCGGCCCGGCTCAAGGCCTTGAAACGGATGCTGGACCATTGCGGGCCCGGGACCCTCTACCTGCTGGATGAGTTGGGCGCCGGGACCGACCCCCGGGAAGGCGGGGCCTTGGGCCTGGCCTGCCTGGAGGTTTTCCGCGAGAAGGGGGCCCTGGTGCTGGCCAACACCCACCAGCCGCTCCTGAAGCTCCTGACCCAGGAGGAAAAGGGGATGGCCAACGCGGCCATGCTCTTCGACGAAAAAACCGGCCATCCGACTTTCCGCCTGGTGTCCGGCATCCCCGGACAATCCTACGCGCTGACCCTGGCCCGCCAATTGGGATTCGGGGAGGAGATATTGGAAAAGGCCAAGGCCCACTTGCCGCAAGGCGAGGCCGACCTGTCCGAACTGATCGCCAAACTGGGCCAGGAAAAACAAGCGGCGCAGACGGCCCGTCAGGAAGCCGAAAAAATCCGCGAGAACGCCAGGAAGCTGGAACAGGAACTCCTGACCGCCCGCCGCCAAATCAAGGATGAGGCCCGCCGCATCAAGAAGGAAGCCCAGGTCGAAGCCGAGGGGCTGTTAAAAAACACCCGGCGCAAGATGGAACACCTGATCCAGGGCGTTGAAACGCCCGACGGGAAGCTCATCCAACCCCAGAAGATCAACGCCGCCCGGCGGGAAGTGAACCAAAAACTCCGGAACATCAGGCCCGCCCCGGCCAAGGTCATCGTCGAAGTGCGCGACCTGAAGGCGGGCGACAAGGTCTTCTTCAAGGGCGGACAATGCGACGTGAAGATCCTTTCCGCCGACGAGGAAAAGGAAGAGGCGGTCATCCTGATGGAAAACGGGATGAAGCTTTCCTGCAAGTACTCCGATTTGGGGCGGGTTTCGGCGGCGCCCAAGCCCGCCGCCCGTCCGCAAACGACGACCCTTTTAAATCCCAGGGACCTGGAAGCCAAGGGGAAGCTGGAGATTGATTTGCGGGGCAAGATGGTGGACCAGGCCCTTCCGATTTTGGACAAGTTCCTGGATGACGCGCTCCTGGTCAACCTGCCTTTTGTCCGTATTATTCACGGGAAGGGGACGGGGGCCCTCAAGGAGGCCATCCACAAGCATTTGCCGGCGGCCCATCCCGGCGTGGAATTCACCCTGGCCGAGCCGGCCCAGGGTGGCGCGGGTGTGACGGTGATAAAATTCAAGAAATGATGGACCGCGAAGGGCGCCCGGGGCGGCCGGGCAAAGTCCCCGGATTTTCTTTCGGCCGGGAAAAATCCATTTTCTTTCCTCGCGCCTTTCGCGCCTTCGCGGTTCAATTTGGTTTTGGGGTTTTATGAAATATTCGGACGACATCATCCAGCGGGTGAAGGATTCCACGGACATCGTGTCCGTGGTCGGCGAATACGTGCCCTTGAAAAAGGCCGGCGCCAGCTACAAGGGGCTCTGCCCCTTCCACAGCGAGAAGTCGCCCAGCTTCATGGTGTCGCCCGCGCGCAACGGGTTCCATTGCTTCGGCTGCGGCAAGGGCGGCAACGTCATCACCTTCCTCATGGAAATGGAGAAACTTTCCTTTCCCGAGGCCCTGCGGTTGCTGGCCGAAAAGGCCGGCGTCGTCCTGCCCCGGCTGCAGGAGGCCGCCCGGGACCAGGAGCAGGACCGGGCCCGTGAGCGGGTGCAGGCCTTGAACGAATTCGCGGGCCGGTTCTTCCACGAACGGCTGCTTTCCATGGAAGGCCAGCAGGCCCGGGACTATTTCAAGGACCGGGGCTTCACCAAGGAAGACGCCTTGAAGTTCCTGATCGGTTTCGCCCCGGCGGGATGGGATTCCCTTAAAAACGCGGCCCAAAAGGCCGGTTTCAGCCAGGAGGAACTCCTGGCGGCGGGGCTGGCGGTCCATCACGAAGAAAAGAAGAGCTATTATGATAAATTTAGGAACCGCCTTATCTTCCCGGTGAAGAATAACTATGATAAGATCATCGCCTTTGGCGGCAGGGCGCTGAGCGACGAACCGGGACCCAAGTACCTCAATTCACCTGAAACTCTTCTTTTTAAGAAAAGCGAATGTCTCTACCTGCTGGAGAGGGCCCGCGAGGCCATCCGGCAAAAGGGTTACGTGCTGGTAGTGGAGGGCTATTTCGACGCTTTGGCCCTTCACCATTTCGGCTTTGAGAACGCTGTTGCCACTTTGGGCACGGCTTTGACGTCCCAACATGGACGGCTGTTGACGCGCTACACCAAGGAAGTGGTTTTTTCCTACGACGCGGATACGGCCGGGCAGGCGGCGATCCTAAGGGGCTTCGAGCCCCTGATCCAAGCCGGGTTGAATATCCGCGTGCTGGTCCTGCCGGACGCCAAGGACCCGGACGAATATTTGAAAAAACATCCCCGCGAGGAATTCGAGGCCCTGGTTCAAAGGGCCCCGGCTTTTTTCCGGTGGTGGGCGCAATCCCTGAGGCAAAAGCTCCAGGGGGCGCCGGTGGAGGAAAAGACGAGGGCCCTGCAGGGGTTCGTGCCCATGATCCTGCAGATCCCGGACGAGGTGTCGGTCCAGGCGGCCTGCGCGGCCGTCGAGTCCGAATGGGGGCTGGACAACCGGGACCTTTTGACCATCGTGAACTCGGAACGCAAAAGAGGGGTCCGGCGCCCGGGCGGGGCCGCCCCGGAAGCGGGCGAACCCAGGGCTTCCCGCGGGGAGGGGACGCCGGCCGCCTCCAACGACACGAGGATGGAGGCTGATTTCCTGGCCCTTTTGATCGAGGAGCGGGGCGAATTCGTCCCCTGGGCCGTGAACGAATTGTCGCCCGAGGTTTTCTACGGTGAAAACTTCCGGCGGCTGTTCGAGCGCCTGAGCGCGGGGGAGATGAAAGCGGAGGAATTGAACGGGGTTCCCGAATTGGAACCGTCCTTCATCCGCATCGAGAACCAAACGGAGAAGAAGCACCGCGAGGCCATGCTGATCGACCTGGCCGCGGCGCTCAAGAAACGCCACTTGAGGAACCAATTGGCGGATTTGAAGAACCGGCAGGCGGAAGCCGAAAAGGCCGGGGAGGTCGAGAAGGCCCTGTCGTTGGCCCAACAGATGATCCTGTTGAAGCGGCAATATTCTCAAGAGGTGGAACCCAGATGAAACCAGCATCCAAAACCAAGGAACACGTCAACAAAATCCTGGAGGTGGGCAAGGAAAAAGGCTACATCACCTACAAACAGGTGAACGACATCCTGCCCGACGAGGTCGTCTCCTCGGAAGAGATCGACGACATCC
>JAICXI010000391.1 GCA_025980505.1 bacterium
GGATCGGCGCCGTCGGCGAATTCGACCCGCACCTCCTCCACTTCCTCGGCCAGCTTCTCCAGCACCGGCTCGGGGCCCGGCCATTCGAAGCCGGTGGCGGCAGCGCGCTGCTGAAGCTTGTACGCCCGCTTCCACTCCGGCAGGCCCGTCGAGATGCCGGCCAGCGCACTGTCGTCCGCCAGCCTGCCCTTCGCCGCGCGCTCGGCCGACTTGATCTGCTCCCACGCCTGCATCTGCTCGGTGAGGTCGGCGTAGCGCGTGTCGCCGAACACGTGGGGGTGGCGGCGCAGCATCTTCGCGCTGATCGCGTGGGCCACGTCGGCGAACTCGAACAGGCCGCGCTCGGAGGCCATCTGGGCGTGGAAAACCACCTGCAGCAGCAGGTCCCCCAACTCCTCCCTCAAAAGCCCGGGGTCGCGGCTGTCGATAGCCTCGAGGGCCTCGTGGGCTTCCTCCAAAAGATAGGGCTTCAGGCTTTGGTGGGTCTGGCGCTTGTCCCAGGGACAGCCGTCCTTGGACCGCAACCGCGTCATGAGTCTTTCCAGGCGCCTCAAGAAATCCATGCTTGCCTCCGGAGTGCCTGGACTTTAACATGAATCGGCATTAAATCCAAATTGGATATCCCAACCCATGCTCTCCCCCTTGTGGATCGAACGGTTCCTGAAAATTCCGGGAGCCAAACAAGTCAAACAACACCTGAAGCGGCAGGGCCATACCGAGGACGAAGCCAACATCGGCGCCGTGACGGCGGCCGGGCTGGTGATTTTCCTCATGGCCCTCCTGTTCAACAGCTTCCTTTTCGGGGTCCTCCTGGCCACCTTCAACCAGTTCCAGGCCTATTGCCGCGACAACGGCACGGAAGCCATGGGTATCGGCATTTTCAGCACGGCCCTTTTCCTGGCCCTGGTTTTCCAATACCTGCGCAAGAGCACGGCCTTGAAGGCTGAAGCCCAAAGGAAGGCGCAGTGGGACCGCCACAAGATCGAGGAAAAGCGCGACTACCTGCGAAGGGGAGCCATGGGGAACTTCGAGGAGATTTTCCGCTTCTACCTTTCGGAAAAACACCCCGGGATCGAGGTGAAGACGGTGCACGTGGTGGGCACCATCCCCCGCATCCGGTTCCAGGCGCGGCGGTTCAACAGCCAGGTGGGGGAGAAGGTGGAAAAAAACTACCAGCTCTTCCGGGACTCCCTTTTCGCCGACACCCTCCACGTGATGGAAACGGCCTTCGGCCTTTCGGGAAACATCCCGTCCGTCATGGTGGATGCCATGATGAATTTCATCAGCGGAAAGGCCAAGTACTATGACGGGGCCGTCCTGAGCGTGAAGGCCCAGCGGGACGTCTTCGAGCATTTCGACCTTTCCAAGGCCCAACCCTTCAAGGTCCTGACGTCCTTCGACTTGCGCTACCGCGACGGAATGGAAGTCCAACCACTGCCGGAAGAGGAAAACAAGAACGCGCGGGTCCTGGAGCGCATCAAGGAACGGGCCCCGAAGTTGAACGTTCACTATGCGGCCCCCAAAACCAAGGTGGACGACGGCTGGGAAAAGCCGGTCCTCAAGGAGGAAGGCATTCCCCTCCAGGAAACCACGCGGGGAAAGGAGCTCAGTTCGCTGCCGCTGGCCCAGTTCCAGGACCTGGTGACGGGGTTCCTGGCCAAGATGAGCTTCGAGGTCCTGAAGGTCAAGAAGGTCCCCGGCGGAACCCTTCAAATCCAGGCGGATTTCAGACATCCGGTGGTGGGGGGCAGTTTCCTGATCCTGGCCCGCCAATATCCCGAAACGGCGCCGGTTCACGCGGACCTGGTCCGGGAACTGGATGAGCTGGCCCGGGAAGAGGCCTGCAAGCGGGGCGTTTACATCATCACCGGACGGTTTACGGAGGAGGCCCGGAACATCACGCGAAAGATGGCCGTGGACCTGGTGGACGGGGCGCTCCTTTCCGCCCTCCTGGAGGGCCCCGCTTATGACGGCCGCTGGAGCATCCGGACCGTGGATGAAAAGGGGGTTGCAACCGATTTGAGCCGCATGCCGCTCATGAATTTCGAGCGGGAAACGGACCTTTTTTTGAAAAGCATGGGTTTCCGCGTCGAGAAGATCCGCCGAATGACCGGGGGGGCCGTGGTGGCCGTGGCCGAATTCCCCCATCCGGTCACGGGCGGGAAGTTCGCCGTCATGGCCCGGCAGTTTCCCCCGGAAGAAAGGGTTTCAGCTGAAATCGTCAGCGAATTGACCCATGTGATGACGGCGGAATTTTGCTACCGTGGTTTGTTGATGGTCCCGTCCGATTACGCCATGGAAGCCCGGGCCCTCTCCCGTTTTTCGGGAGTGGAACTGGTGGATCGGAACACCTGGGAGAATTTGCGCCGCCATATGTGACGCCTTCGCGTTTAACCGGCCGTTCCTTTTCCGGAAAAGATAAACCGTCGTTCTCCCCCTTGACAGATAAATAAAGTGGAAGTATTCATGGGGGTGAATCTTACCCTTACCAGGAGGAAAACCTTGGCCCGCAAGTCCGGTCACGAAGACGACGATGAAATGGTTGAAGACGGGGAAATCGACGACGAAGAGGACGATGACGAGGATGACGACGACGATGAGGATGATGACGATGAGGACACCATCGAC
>JAICXI010000092.1 GCA_025980505.1 bacterium
AATCAAACCAATTTCACGGGCCGAATAGGACCCGGTGGAGGGATTTAAAAACCAGGGAAAATAAAAAGCCGGGACCTTCCCAACCCGCGGCCCAGTGTGGAAAGGGTTGAATTTCGGGGGCTGGGCTTTCTTACTTCTTGACGAGTTTGGGTTCCTTGACCGCCTTGACCTCGTCCAAGCGGGAGACGGGCGTGGAATAAGGCGCGTTCTTGAAGACGTCCGGGTTGGTCTCCATTTCGGTGCGGATCTTGAGCATGGCATCCACGAAATCGTCCAAGGTCTTTTTGGTCTCGGTTTCCGTGGGCTCCACCATGATGGCCTCATGCACCACCAGCGGGAAATAAATGGTGGGCGGGTGATAGTTAAAATCGATGAGGCGCTTGGCGATGTCCAACGCCGAAATGCCGTATTTGACTTTTAGGGGCTCGGCCGTCAGCACGAACTCGTGCTTGCAAATGCGGTCGTAAGCCACCGGATAGTGGTTCTTGAGGCGCGCCAGGAGGTAGTTGGCGTTCAAGGTGGCGATGCGGCCCACCCTTTCCAGTCCCTCCTTGCCCAGGCGCTTGCAATAGGCCAGGGCCCTTAAAAGCACACCGAAATTCCCCACGTTCCCCTTCATGCGTCCGATGGAGGAAGGCGAACCCGACTTCAGGTAATAGCGGTTCCCTTCCTTGAACACCCGGGGCTCGGGCAGGTAAGGCTCGAGGACTTTCGTGCAGCCCACGGGCCCCGATCCCGGGCCTCCGCCGCCGTGCGGCGTGGAAAACGTCTTGTGAAGGTTTAAATGCACCAGGTCGAACCCCATATCCGCCGGTCGGCAGATCCCCACACTGGCGTTCATATTGGCGCCGTCATAATACAGAAGACCCCCCGCGTCATGAACCAGCTTGGCCACTTCCAGAATATGCTCCTCGAACAACCCGAGCGTGCTCGGGTTTGTCAGCATCAAGACCGCCGTGTCCTTGCCCAATTTGGCCTTCAGGGCCGGGATATCCAGGTTGCCGCGCGAATCGGTGGGGACGGACACCGCCTTCCATCCCGCCATGGTGGCCGAAGCCGGATTGGTGCCGTGGGCCGAGTCCGGCACGATCACGTTGACGCGCTGGTGTTCGCCCTTGTCCGCGAAATAACGCTTGGCCATGAGCAGCGCGGTCAGTTCCCCGTGCGCGCCGGCGGCCGGCTGCAGGGTGAGCGCGTGGCAACCCGTGATTTCCTTGAGCCAGTGCTCCAGGTCGTAAACGACCTGGAGCGCCCCCTGCGTTTCGTCCTCCCGCTGGGAAGGATGCAGGTTGGCCCAGGCGTCGGCGAAGGCGATTTCCTCATGCACCTTCGGGTTGTACTTCATGGTACAGCTGCCAAGGGGGTAGAAACCGTTGTCGATGCAGAAATTCTTGCGCGCCAGGTCGGTGTAATAGCGCACCACGTCCACTTCGGGATGGGCCTGGATTTGGGCGATGGGCCGGGCCTTGATCCACTTGGGAAGTTCGGCGGGTTTCGCGCGGACTTCCTGCCCCGAGGCCATCGAAGGGGTCCCCTCATGATTCGAGAATTCCCCGCAAGCGGAGATGAAGGATTCCATGTCCTCCAGGCTTGTCAGTTCGGTGGCGGCCACCAGCACGCAGTCCTTGAACTCCGGGTAATCAGCGGACAGGTCGTAAGGCGCCACCATTCCCCACTCGGAAAGGAAGCCGGCGAACCCGGCCGAGGGGGGCCTCACCACGAACTCGTTGGCGTAACGCACCGTCTCCACCTTGAAGCCCGGGATTTTTTGGATTTCAACGGCCAAGGCGTGGGCCGTGGCCACGCCGTCCTTGGCGGCCTGCTGGGCACCCTGCCCGCCTTTGAAGTAAAGCCAGGCCGAGGCGAAGTTGGCCATGAGGGACTGGGTGGTGCAAACGTTGGAAGCGGCCCGCTCCCTCCGGATGTGCTGTTCGCGGGCCTGGAAGGTGAGGACGCAGGCGGTCTTGCCGTTGCGGTCCACGGTCTCGCCCACGATACGGCCGGGCATCTGGCGGATGTCGTCGAATCGGGCGGTCAGGAAGCCGGCATGGGGCCCGCCGAAGGAAAGGATGTTCCCGAAGGATTGGGCGCTCCCCGCGCACAGGTCCGCGCCCAGGGAACCGGGCGAGGGCAGCAACGCCAGGTCCATGGCCTCGGCCACGGCCACCACCAGGTAGGCGTTCTTTTCCTTGCAAGCCTTGGAAAGGGCCTCCAGGTCCTCGATGGTGCCGAAGAAATTGGGGTACTGCACCACCACCACCGAATTGGGCCAAAGCTCGGTCTTGAGCTGCTCCAGGTCCGTTTCCGTGCCTTTCAAACCGATGTCGCGGACCTTGTGTCCCTGGGGGTTCAAGTAGGTCTGGATGGTCTGGCGGTATTCGGGGTGCACGTCCCGGGAAACGTAAACGAAGGACTCGGCCTTCTTGACCCTCAGGGCCAGGAGCGCGGCCTCGGCCACGGCGGAAGCGCCGTCGTAAAGGGAGGCGTTGGAGACCTCCAAGCCGGTCAATTCCACCATGTAGGTCTGGAAGTCGAAGAGCACCTGCAGCGTTCCCTGGGCGATTTCGGGCTGGTAAGGCGTGTAGGACGTCAGGAATTCGGGCCGGGTCACCACCGCCTTCACGGCCGCCGGCACCTCGTGGTAATAAAGCCCCGCGCCCAGGAAACAGGGGCGGTCCGACACCGGCTGGTTGTTCTTGCCGATCAGGTTGAAGAAGCGCTTCAGTTCGGGTTCGGTGAGGCCGTGGGGGAGGTTGAGCCCCTTGCTGAGGATCTGCGAGGAAGGCACGTCGGCGAAAAGGTCGTCGAGCTTGGAAACGCCGATGGTGGCCAGCATTTCCTTTTCATCCGCCGGCGTGATGGGAATATATGACAATGGGGGCTCCCAACTATAAATTCCGAATTTTGGTGATTTCCCCGAAAGGGAAATTTCCTTCCTTCAACATTCAAAATTCTTGGGCCTGAAGCACGGCCCCTTGAACCCTAGGAATGGGCTTCCAGCGTCTTCAAATAATCGGCTTCGTTCAGGTATTCGTCCAGCGCCTTGGGATTGTCCAGCTGCACGATGGCGATCCAACCGGCGCCTTCCGGGTCCTGGTTGATGAGGCCCGCCTGGTCCTTGAGCTTGGCGTTCACTTCCACCACCGTGCCGGCGGGGCTGTAGGCGTCGGCCACGGCCTTGACCGATTCCAGGACGCACAGGCTTTGTTTGTCCGACAGTTTTTTACCCATGTCGGGCAGTTCCACGAAAACCACGTCGGAAAGTTCGTGGGCCGCGTGTTTGGAGATGCCGACCTTGATCTTGCCGCCTCCCAGGTCTTCGTACCATTCGTGGGTTTTGGCGAACTTGCGCATGGAAACTCCTGAAGGTAGCTGTCGGCTGTTGGCTAACATCGAACAGCCAACGGCTATCGGCTGGGTTTTTTAGGAAGGCGTCGGAAGGCGTGGTTAAACGGGATGACTATAGCAAAAACCGGAAAGTTTTCCACAAATGTTTTGGGACTCGGACCGTCATGGCGTGGCCGGTTACCCGGCGCGCGGGGAAGGATTGAAACTTCGAGGAACTTGTTCAAGAACGCCGGGCTTCACGTCTTGGGGCATTTCGAAAGCGAAGAGAGGGGCCCTTCAAGGCGGCCCCTCCGGTGGCTTCAAGATTTTGGAAAAGTTCCGGCGAAACCCGGCCGTTCAACCGGGGTGTGCCGGTTATTTTATCAGCGTGATCTTCCTCACCCGGAACTCGTGCTCTCCCGCGGTGACGGGTGCCAGGTTGAAGGTCTCGATATGGGACAGGTCCAAGGCCGCCCCCTTCTTGGCTTCGGGCGGCTGATAATAGGGGTTCAGTTTGAAATAATCAAAGGGGATCACGATTTTTTCCCATCCCTTGCCCTTGGTAGGGGGGGACTGGGCGACATAAGCGCATTGGCCGGCATCGTTGAAACCGAGGTTGAACTCGAGGGGCGTTTCGCTGTAAACCTCCAGGACCATGTCCTTGGCCCCGGTCCAGTCCTGGCCGCCCCAAACATCCCCGGCCCTCATCCAGTAGCCGTCCCAGCCCCCGAGCTTCAACTTGTATTGGAAATCCGCCAAGCCAATCCCGCCGTCGCCCCTTTTCAACTCCAAGGCGATGGAACTGCCCTTGCCGTCCGTGAAGGGGCCGCAAGCGCTCTTATCCAGGAAGGTGAAATCCTGGACCAACAGCGTCCCTTCCGGGGCCCCGGTCCCCGTTTCAGCCTTGACCTTTTCCTTAAGGGTGGAAAGGGGGCCGGCCTCGAAGGTGAAGTCGCCGTGGATTTGGGGGATGAACTGCAGGCTCTGGATACGGGACCAGTCCAGGGGTTTGTCCTTGGGCGCCCCGGGCATTTGATAGGGGTCCCGATGGAAGAGGGAAAGGGGCACGGTGAATTCCCGCCAGTCGTCGGAAACCACCCGGAGTGCGGCGGTGTACTGGATTTTTTGCGAGTCAATGAACCCGATCTTCACGATTTCCGGTTGGGAAGCCCGGGCCGCAAAACGGACCTCCCGGATTTTAGAAAGGTCGGCTTCCTTGCCGGCGTTGAAGGTGGCCCAGGCGCCGCCCCACTGGACGATGTGGGCGGTCAGCTTCAGGGCCCTTTCGCCGGCCTTGGGGCCTTCCGCCGGGGCCAGGGTGATCGTGGAGCCTTCCTTGTCGGTGAAAACCCCGGCGCCGGTCCCCGGAAGGGCGGACGACCAATCCTGCAGGACCCCCGCGCCGCACGCAGCGGCGATCAACCATAAACCCGAAACCCAACGGAAAATCGGAAACGGACTCATAGGACTCCTCCTCGTTTGTTGGCTTTCACCGATTGGACGGCGCCCTTCCCCAAAGTGTCGTTTTCCAAAAGGAACCCCTTTCGCCGCCCAGGGCGCCAAGGGCAGCGAAAAACAACGATATTTAAGGATGCTCAAATCGAATCTTTTTTTGAAGGCGCCTCTCTTGGTGATCTTGGTGGTTCAAAGGGTCTTCGATTGTTTTCCCCTAGCGGCCCGAGGGCGCGATGGCCAGGGCCGTGGGGTCCGCGCTGGTGGTCCAAAGGAACCGGTCCATGCGGCCATGGATGCGGTCATGCAGGCGCATGAAGGCGTCCATTTGGGGAGGGGTCAAAACCGCCGCGATCCGGTCCTCGCCTTCCCGGTCCAGGGTTTCCACTTGGACCCGCCATTCCTTGCGCAGGCCTTCCATGAGCCTCTTTTGGTCCGCCAGGATGTCCGCCGCCTTTTCCCGCTGGTCCGCCGTAAACCGCAGGTCCCCGTCCAATTCCACCAGGAACCGGTCGGCCGGGCTCCAGGACCCCAGGGTCCGGTCGAAATAAAGCCTCATACCCCAGGCCCCGGCCGCCAGACCCAGGACCGCGCCCAAGACCAGTAAGACAACCGATTTATTCATAAGAATTCTCCTTGGCGTCCCTCAGGATGCCCGCGCCGGCCCCCTGGTCGAATCGGGCGAAAAATTTGTCCTTCTTCACCCAGCCGCGTTCCGGGTGCCAAAAGGCCGCCGCCACCAGCAAGACAGCCGCCGCCGTCCCCGACAGGAGGGCCCATCGGACGCGCCGGTTCCAAGACGGAAGGGCCGGGCCTTCCTCCAGCCGCGCCAGGACCCGGCCGGCCAGGCCTTCCCGCGGAAGCGCGTGGGGCCATTTTTCCACCAGCTCCCGGCAGGCCGCGCAGGCTCCCAGGTGGTCCGCGAACCCGATCTTTTCAACGGGGGAAAGCCCCCCCTTCCGGTAGGCTTCCGCCTTGGCGAGTACTTCCGCGTGCGTCATTGTTTTTCTCCCCTTTCAACTTCCAGCAAAAAGCCTTCGCCATAGAGGCCACAAGGTTCACCTGGCATGGTCATTGGCTTTTCCAAAAAAATCCTCATGTCGTCCCCGGTGCAACTCGGTGGCTCAATGGTTTTTATCCGTCCCCAAAAACCGCCGCAGCTTGATCCGGGCCCGCTTGAGGCGCCCCTTGACGCCGTCCAGGGTCAACCCCAGGCGCCGCCCCATTTCCCCGTAACTGAGGCCTCCTCCGACCAAGCCGATCACGTCCCTTTCCCCCTCGGTAAGGGTCTCCAGCATGGCTTCGGTCACCCGGGGAAGTCCCTCCTCCCCTTCCTGCGTTTCCACTGCGGCCTCGGGAAAAAGCCTGCCTTGTTCCACCATGCTTTCCAAGGATAAAAAACGGCGCCTCTTCCTCCGCCGCAAAAGGTCTTTACAATGGTTGAGGCCGATGCGGGTGGCCCAGGTCCGGAAGGAGGACCTTCCCTGGAAGGACGATAGGGACCGGTAGGCCTTGATCAGGATCTCCTGGACGGCCTCCTCGGCTTGGTGGGAATCCCCCAGAAGGGCCAGGCAAAGCTGGAACAGGTAAGTCCCGTGCCGCTCCACCAGTTGGGCATAGAGGTCCTTGTCGCCCGAAAGGATCCGACGGATGAGGTCCCACTCTTCGATGGCCGCCCTCCTTGTCCGGAATGAACCCGCAAGGTGCCAGTATATCGCCTCCCCCTGTCTTGGAACGGGCTCTCCATTGGACGTTCCTTGCCTGAAAAGTGTCGGACAAAGAAGGGGCCCGGGGGGTGACACTTCCGTGAAAAACCGCGTCCAATCGTCGTGCTTTTTTCAACCCGGGCCAAGCCGGTTTGGGGCCGGAAAAACCGTCAAAGGAAGGTGGAAATTGAACCGATCACGGATGCTCAACCGAATCGCTCCCCTGGCAATGGGGCTGTGCCTTTGTCCCCTTTTCCTTCACGCGGCCGTCTTTTATGTCTCCCCCTCGGGCAATGACGGGAACCCCGGCACCCTGTCCCGACCCTTTCAAAACCTCCAGGCCGCGGTCACCCACCTTTCCCCCGGCGATACCCTGCGGGTCCGGGAAGGGACCTATCACGGACAGGTGCGGATGGCTTCTTCGGGCGCTTCCGGATCACCCCTGACCCTGGAAGCCTATCCCGGAGAAACACCGCTCCTGGACGGCGCCGACCCGGTCACGGGAACCTGGACTTCCGATAGGGGTTCCATTTACCGGGCGCCCTGGCCCGCCCAACCCCTCCAGGTCTTCTGCGACGGCCGCCTCTTGAACGAGGCGCGCTGGCCCGCGGC
>JAICXI010000489.1 GCA_025980505.1 bacterium
AAAGTATACAAGAGTATACTTTGCTCCTGGCCTTATCAAGGCCCCTCAGGGGGGGCGGTGGGTCCAGTGGGGGTTCGCTCAAGGACAACACCCACTTCCATCGACAGACCGGCCGGGAGAAGGTGGATGCCTCATGAAGCGCGTTGAAGTGGAAATTCGGTTCAGCCCCGAGGCGGAAAGGGATTTCGACGAAATCCAACGGCACGCAAGGCCGCTTTTCGGGGACTGGGCCCGGCGTTATTTGGAGGATTTGATCCATTTTCCCCCCGAAGAGTGGGTGGATGTCCATGCCCGCCTGGGAATGGACCTTTTCAAGGCTGATTCCCACGTTCCCTTCGATATCCAGGGGAGGATTTATTACGACAAAAACCACCTGGTTGAAAGGGTCCTGATCACCCGCTTCCGCCCCAAGGGTCCGGAGGCGCATCGGCCTTGAAAAAAGCATACAAATAGCATACAATTCAACCGTGCCTGCCAACCGGGGTACGGGGGGTCTTCATGGAAGGCGTCATCAGCTATCGTCCGAGGATGGGGAAGCGCAAACTGGAAAATATGGTCAAGAACAAGCTTCATTACAAGAGCGTCAACCAGTTCATCGACCACGCCGTGGCCCAAGCCCTGAGCGAGGAATTCGGCCATCACCCGCTGGCTAAAAAAATCGCCGACATCGTCTATCGCGCGGTGGCCGACCATGTGGAATTGAAATTCATGAAGCCCACGCCGGCGGAAGCGGAGGAGATCCTGGCCGTCGCCGAGCGCACTCGCCGTGAAGGCAACGGCGTTTCCGCCGTTGAACTTTTGAAAAAATATAAAAAATAACCGGGCCCTCCGGCGGTTTTTCGTTTATGACATCCGTCATAATGCGTTCAAAATGAGGGGCGTGGAAAAAACGGATATTACGTTTTCTGTGTTGACAACCGCCACCGTAAGGAATATTTTTTAAAACAACGCGAGGCTTTAAGGTCCAACTTGCCCCGGCGTCGCCGACTTCATGGAAGTTGAATGAAGGGCCGGTGGAACAGGGGGCTAAAGCGGTGAAGTTTAAGGGAATCCTCCTAAACCCGATCCGCTCCAAAAGCGGACCGGGTTTTTTTGTTTGCGGGCTTTTTTGTCGTACGGCGAGGCTTTAAGCCAACTTGCCCCGGCCGGTGCCGACGTCCTTGGGAATGCTCCGAAAGACGGGTCGGCGAAACAGGGCGCTAAAGCGGTGCAAGATTCATGAGACTCTCATCAATCCTGAACCGCCAAAATAAGGTTCGGGATTTTTTTTATCCCGGGCCGGAAGGGGAGCGGGCGAGGTCAAGGGCGAAACCGGGAAACCGGGACAACCGATTTCAAAAGTGTGGCCGCGGGTCCCGTAGCCGGGTCCGGGCGGTCGAAGGGGAGCCACTTTTTGAATCCATTCAATCCATGGATTTGGAAAGGAACTCTCATGTCTCAAATCGACTCGAAACTGAAGGTTGAATCACTCCTCCTGCACGGCGGACAGGAGGCGGACCCCACCACGGGTTCCCGCGCCGTCCCCATCTACCAGACGGCCGCCTACCAGTTCAAGGACACCAACCAGGCGGCCAATTTGTTCGGGTTGAAGGAGTTCGGGAACATCTATACCCGGCTCATGAACCCCACCACGGACGTCCTGGAAAAGCGCATCGCCGCCATGGACGG
>JAICXI010000186.1 GCA_025980505.1 bacterium
CGGACCGCGGCGTCTACCAAACCGATCCCCCCAAGGGCTATGTGAGCGCCTACGACGTGAACCACACCGAATGGGCCTACAGCGCCGAATCCGCCTGGAGGCCCATCGCCGAGAGGCCTTGGATGGCGGGCGGCTTCGTGTGGGCGGGCTTCGACTACCGGGGCGAGCCCACGCCTTACGGCTGGCCTTGCGTCAATTCCCACTTCGGAATCCTGGACATGTGCGGGTTTCCCAAGGACAATTTTTACTATTACCAGGCCCGGTGGGGCGGCAAGCCCGTGCTGCACCTCTTCCCCCATTGGAACTGGAAGGGCAAGGAAGGAAAGCAAATCGACGTGTGGTGCCAGACCAATTACGACCAGGTGGAACTGTTCCTGAACGGCAAATCCCTGGGCTGGGAGGAAACACCCCCCGACGGCCACGTGGAATGGAAGGTGTGGTACGAGCCCGGCGTCTTGACGGCCAAGGCTTACCGGAAAGGCGTTTACGCCGCCGAGGCCTCGGTGGAAACAACCGGGGAACCCTTTTCGCTCCGCCTGGAACCCTACGCGGCGGAACTGAAGGCCGACGGCGAGGACACCACCCCCGTGGCCGTGGAAATCCTGGATGGGAAGGGCCGGGTGGTGCCGACGGCCGGCGCCGAGGTGGCTTTCCAGGTGTCGGGAGCCGGCCATATCTCGGGCGTGGCCAACGGCGACCCCTCCAGCCACGAGCCGGACAAGGCCGCCAAGCGCCGGGCCTTCAACGGCAAGTGCATGGTGCTGGTGCAAACCGAGGACGGCAAACCCGGGGAAATCACCCTGACCGCCCGGGCCGCGGGGCTTCAGGGCGCCTCGGTGCGGCTGGTTTCCACGGCGCCCTGAAGGGCCCCTCGGGGGGCGCCGGCCGTCTTCGGTTCAAAATCTCCGGAGGTTGATCAAATGAAAGAGCATCCCATTCCCCTGCTGAACCATCCGGTGGACGTGAGCCGGGATTTCTCGAACATGGAAAACACCTTGTTCCTGCCCGAGAAGCTGTCCGCCTTCGACCCGTCCAAGGCCGAAGGCAAGGTCCTGTGGGGCCGTTACGCCTACAAGGTCCGGACGGCCTTCAACCAGGAAGGCCTCAACTTGTTCCCCAACCGGCCCTGGGAATTCCCCGCCGAATACGGCGGGGCCAAGGAACCCTATCCCTTTTCCATCACCTTTTACGGGGACCGGACCCTGCGGTTGCGCTTCAAGGCCCGCCAGTATCCCCGGAAAGCCGGGCCTTCCCTCATGCTGAAGGGCGAACCCCGGCCTACCGGCCCCTGGAAGGTGGTCCGGGAAAAAGGCCGCATCACTTACCGGGGAAAGGCGGGGTCCGTCACGGTGGTGGAAAACCCCTGGGCCCTGGAACTCCGCGACGCCTCGGGCCGGCTCTTGACCCGCACCTTGAACCTGAAGGACAACCACAGCCTGCGCAACACCGACCCCCTGCCCTTCTGCTTCCTGAGGCCCACTCCGGACTACAGCCGCCGCTTCGCCGCCACCTTCAGCCTGGCCAACGGCGAGAAGATCTACGGTTGCGGCGAGTCCTTCACGCGCCTCAATAAGCGCGGCCAAAAGGTGGTGCTTTGGGCCTACGATTGCCACGGCGTGCAGCACGACGGCATGTACAAACCCGTGCCCTTTTTCATGAGCAGCCGGGGCTACGGAATGTTCCTGCACACCACTTGCCCGGCCACCTTCGATTTCGGCCATTCCTACGGGGAAGCCACCACCCTTTTCACCGGGGACGAGGACCTGGACCTCTTCCTGTTTCTCGGCGGCCCCAAGGAAGTCCTTTCCGGGTACACGGCCCTGACCGGGCGCAGCCCGGTCCCGCCCCTCTGGTCCTTCGGGCTTTGGATGAGCCGCTGCACCTACAAATCCGAAAAGGAGGCCCGCGACGTGGCCGCGAAACTGCGGCAACACCGGATTCCCTCGGACGTCATCCACCTGGACACGGGCTGGTTCGAGGAGGACTGGCGCTGCGATTACCGGTTCTCCACTTCCCGCTTCAAGAACCCGCTCAAGATGATCAAGGACCTGGCCCGGAAGGGCTTCAAGATCAGCTTGTGGCAGCTGTCCTACTTCAACCCCAAGAACCGCCTCTTCAAGGAGATCGTGGAAAAGGGCCTGGCCGTCACCGACGGCAAGGGCGGGCTCCCCACCGAGGACGCCACGCTGGACTTCAGCAACCCGCGCACCCTGCGCTGGTACCGGGACAAGCTGGCCGGGCTCCTGAAAATGGGCGTGGGCGCCATCAAGGTGGATTTCGGCGAGGCCGCGCCCTTGAGGGGCGTCTATGCCTCGGGCCGGACCGGGTTCGCCGAGCACAATTACTACCCCCTGCGCTACAACAAGGCCGCCGCGGACGTGAAACGGAAGGTCTCGGGCGAAAACATCATCTGGGCCCGCAGCGCCTGGGCCGGAAGCCAGCGCTACCCCCTGCATTGGGGCGGCGACGCCGAGAACAGCTACGGCGGCATGCTTTCCACCTTGAGGGGCGGCCTGTCCTTGGGCTTGTCCGGCTTTTCCTTCTGGAGCCACGACATCGGCGGCTTCGTCAACGCCCCCTCCCGGGAGCTTTACCGCCGCTGGACGCCCTTCGGGCTGCTCACCTCCCACAGCAGGTGCCACGGCATGTTCCCCCGGGAACCCTGGGTTTACGGCAAGGATTTCGAGGACGAGTTCCGGCTTTCGGTGGAGATGAAGTACAAGCTGATGCCCTATGTTTACGCCCAGGCCGTGGACAGCTCCCGGAGGGGCTTCTCCATGCTGCGGCCCCTCTTTTTCGAGTTCCCGGAGGACCCCACTTCCTGGCTCATCGAGGACGAATACCTTTTCGGGTCCGACCTCCTGGTGGCGCCGCTGATGGAAGAAGTCGCGCAACGCGACGTCTACCTGCCGCCCGGAACCTGGGTGGATTACCAGTCCAAGACCTCCTACCGCGGGGGCCAATGGCACCGCATCAAGCCCGGCCCCATCCCCTGCGTCATCCTGGCCCGGGGCGGCTCGGTGATACCCCACCTGGCCCTGGCCCAATGCACGAAGGACATGGACTGGTCCAGGATCGAATTGAGGGTTTACGGTTCGGCCATCGAATCCAGGGGGCTCCTGGCCCTGCCGCCCGGGATTTCCCCAAAGAGCGGCCGGAGCGCGGAAGGGATCCTAAAGGAGCTGGTGGTGGCCCGCCGGGGCGGCGGATGGGAAGTGGAAAAGGGGCGCCTGCCCGGCGTGGTTTACCGCATCCTGGAAGGGTAAAAGGGTCGGAGGGTTTGGACCCTGCGCCCGTCATGATGGGCCGGGGCCGCCCTCTTGAGTCACACCCACCTGTTGAAGGATGATCCGCAACGCGACCAAGGAATTGAAACTGCCCTTCACTTTGGGCCAAAGTTTTTCATGACCCCAAAATACCCGCCTGAAGTATCATCACTTGCAGGATATAGACAACCACAATAGTTTGACTTGCACCGGTTGGAGTAATCCTGCAAAGAAAAGCAAAATGAAAAGACACTGGATTTACGCGGGATCTTTTTTGACGGCAGTAACGGATGTTCTATTCAGAAAGGACCTATATGAACCGCGCCTCTGTATTCATTGACGGCAGCAATTTCTACTTCGCTTTGAAGCGCAACAATTTCATGACGAGGGTGGACTACTACCAACTTTCAAAAGCACTGGTTGGGGATGCAAACCTCGTCCGGACTTATTACTACAACTCCGCCTACGACAAACACCTTTCTCCCGAGAAGGCGAAGTCCCAGCTGTCCTTCCTGGCTTCACTCGACAGGACGCCGTATCTCGAACTTCGCCTTGGGAAGTTCGTTTCTACCTCAAATGGCATGCGGGAGAAAGGTAAGGATCTCCTCCTGGCTTCTGACTTAGTGTATTACGCCGCGATGGATCATTTCGACACTTCCATTGTCGTGGCCGAAGACAGTGATCTCGCCCAACCATTGCAACGCGTCAAGGATCTGGGCAAACGCATTGCCGTTGCCCTGTTCCCCGACACTCAGGCCAGGGATCTTGTCCATGTCGCCAATATGCTCATCTCTTTGGAAAAAGTTTTGGACCGGCACGCTTCGGCCATCTTCCCCGCCGAAGGTGAAAGTCATTTTGAACGGGCAGAAGCGGTGTAGAAGTAGTTCACGGGATTTCGATGCTTTTGTTTGATGAACCCGCCCTGATAGGCGTCGGGAGTTTTCCCGTTAATTTATGACTACCACTTTCCCATGATAAATTTGATCGTTCGAACCATCGGCAATATCGACCACATAAATGTACAAACCGCTCCCGACTTTGGAGCCTTGGCTATTGGTTGTCTGCCAATTGATCCGGTTTTCTCCAGCGGTCCCTAGGATCGTAGTGCTGTAAATCTCCGCCCCAACGATACTGAAGATGTGCAGGTGGACGGCCGATGGATTGGAAACAAAGACGAATGTGATAAGAAATATGGAAAAGACTTTTTTAAGATTCATAAACTTCACTTTTCAAAAGCTACAAGTGAATACCCGGTTATGTGGTGGTGCGAGTCTAATTGAAAGACCTCAAAATAAAGGTTTTGTGTTTCAGGATCGACGTTGTTCTCATTGAGATCAACATCAATATCGTTGGCCGCAGAATGAGAAATACCATGAACGCGATGAGGAATATCAAAACCCGCTAAAAGATTTAAATCCTTATCGAACTTATAAAGCCTGTTCTCTTCTGTGTCATTCCACTTATCAACTCCAGGAATGTAGTAATGATATTTCACGTACAAA
>JAICXI010000239.1 GCA_025980505.1 bacterium
CGTTTCAGTGCAGATGGTTCAATATTGGGAATCGGGACGCAACATCACCCTTAAAACCCTCTACAATCTTTCCCACTTTCTGGATCAACCGGTCGCGCGTTTTCTCGAAGAACCCAAAAGCGCGGTGGCCCGGCGCGGCCGTCCCCGCCGGAAAGTCCCGGTCGGCCTGAAGCGGAAATAAACCGCGGCCTCAAATCCCGTCCGAATGGGACTCTTCCTCCTCAAATTCCTCTTCCAGGCTGAAATACCTCTCCCCCATATCGCAGCAAATCGTAACGATTCTTTGGTCCGGCCGCAGGTCTTTCGCGATCTTCAGTGCCGCCGTCACGTTGGCGCCGGATGAAATCCCCAAAAGGAGTCCCTCCTCGCGCGCCAGGCGCTTCGTCATGCGGTAGGCCTCCATATCCCCAACGGTGACGATCCGGTCGACCACCGACCGGTTCAAGACCGACGGTATGAACCCCGCCCCGATGCCTTGGATGCGGTGGACGCCCGGGGCGCCGCCCGAAAGCACGGCCGAAGCGGCCGGCTCCACGCCCACGACCTGTATCTCGGGATTCCGGGCCTTGAAGTATTCGCCCACGCCCGTCACCGTTCCCCCGGTTCCGATGCCCGCCACAAAAACGTCGAACCGCCCGTCCGTGTCCCTTTCAATTTCCGGGGCCGTGGACCTTTTGTGGGCCTCCGGGTTGGCCCGGTTGGCGAATTGCTCCGGCATGAAATAATCCGGGTTCTGTTCCTTGATCTCCTTGGCTTTCCGGACGGCCTCGGCCATCAGCCCTTGGGCCGGCGTCAGGACCAGTTGGGCCCCGTAAGCCTTCAAGAGCACCCGCCGCTCCTGGCTCATGTCCTCCGGCATGACGAGGACGAGCTTGTAATTCCGTTGGGCGCATACCATGGCCAGCCCGATGCCGGTGTTGCCGCTGGTGGGCTCCACCACGGTCCCCCCCGGCTTCAAAAGCCCTTTTTTTTCGGCGTCCTCGATCATGGCCAGCGCGATGCGGTCCTTCACGCTTCCGCCCGGATTGTAGAATTCCAGTTTGCAGAGGACCTGGCCCCCGCCCTTTTCCGGGATGCGTTGCAGTTTCAAGAGGGGCGTATGGCCGATCAGTTTCGTGACATCGGGTGCCAGGGGATAGCGGTTGTAGCTCATGGGGTTATCTCGGCCCCTTCCTCCGTCAACCGGGCCGGGCACTTATACGTCGGCAGGACGTCATGGTGCAGGGAGAGGCCTCCCTCCAGCGAGGTCAGCCAAACCTTGTTCAGGATCGGGGATTCTTCCTTCAGGATCCATTGAAGGGCCTCCGAGGCCGCCACCGCCCCCAAAAGGCGTTGGACATCCTTCGTCCCCCGGCTAAAGGCCTTTGGATTCAGGACCTCAAAACATTCCAGGCAGGGACAACCGCCGTGATGGCGGGTCAGGAAAAGGGCGTAACCGCTGCCCGCGCACCAGCCGAATAGCGAGGGCAGGGAATCCCGCCTCAATCGGCGGCTCATTTGCCTCCGGAAGCCGTCCTTCTCCGTGACCACCAGGTAAAGGGCGGCGGCGGGCAGCACCGACGGCGATGGGGGCAAGGCTTCCGCCTTGAAATCCGGATGGGGGGAAACCAGGGAGGAAGGGTCAAAACCTTCGGGGTTCAACGCCAGGATCCGGGAAACGCCCACGGAAGCCAGGGCCGTGGCGGCCGACTGGAAGGCGGTTCCCTCACCCGCCAGGAAAAGGGTGGCCGAACCCAACTTTTGCTGCCCTTCGGCGCCCACATGGGGAAGGATGACCTGGCGGGCGAAAGGCTGATTCAACTCGGGGGAGGGCATGTCGAATTACTCGACGATGTCTTTGACGATGGGATTCACGTCGATGCCCTGCTTGGCCAAGTCCTCCAGGGCCCTTCTCACTTCACCCTCGTCCCCTTGGATTTCCATTTGGACGTAACCGAATCCCTTGGTGATGGAAGCCCGGCGGATATTCACCGTGATGGCGTATTGCTTGATGATCCGGGAAAGCACGGGTTCGGTCACCAAAGGGCTGGGATAATCCAGTTCCACAAGTTTTTTGATTTCAGCCATCTTTTGCCTCGCTAAATTCGAGCCGGCGACGGGGTCCATCCCGGGTCCGACGGGAAAGCCGCCACCCGGCGGCCGGCCTTCGCCCCCCCGGTTATACCGTCATTCCACCCGCGATGGCGGGGACAATGGAAACCTGGTCCCCCGCCTTGACCGCCGTGGACTCCCCCTGCAGGAAGCGGATATCCTCTTCGTTCAAATAAATATTCACGAACCGCCGGACCTTCCCGTTTTCATCGCAAAGGCGGTCCTTCAGGCCGTTGTAGCTTTTACCGAGGTTATCGATAAGGTCCGCGATCGTCGCGCCCTCGGCGGCGACTTCCGCCTGGTTGTTCGTGAGGTTTCGTAACGGTGTCGGGATCAGAACTTTCACAGCCATGGAATTCCTCCTGGAATGGATACGACCGCTGAATTATGACCGAAAGGCGGCCGGTTTTTCCAGCCATTTCTTCAAAGACCTGACAGGGACCGATGACCCGCGTCCTTCGTCAATACCGCGGAAAGGGAGTGCCAGGCGCCTTCGGGGACCTTCACCTGGAAGTACTTTCCCCCCGACCAGTAGACGCGGTACACCCCCGCCCGCGGCTTGGAGGACAGGGCCCGGCAACGGTGCCCCACCACTTCCAAGGCCGCGCAATTGTCCAGGGCGATGGCCACGCCGGTGGTTTTCCGCATCATGGCCTTCAGTTCCGGTGGACGTTCCTTTTCCGCGTCGTAATGGGGGCAGGCAAGGGCGTCGATAAAGCCCAGGCCCGTCACCTTGATCAGCTTGGCCTCCGGATTGCGGAACTTGCGGGAGTCCGAATTGCCCCGCCGGAACCAGCAAATGGCCCCGGCGCTGGTCCCGCAAAGCACCTTGCCTTCGTCCCGCGCCGCCCCCAGGAACTTGTCCACGCCCAGGCTTTTCCAGCACCAGATCATGGAGAATGTGTTGCCGCCGCCGACATAAAGGATGTCCGCCAAGGAAATCCGGGCCCGGATTTCCCTCCGGTCCGGGTGTTGGCGATGAAGGTACAGGACTTCGACCGGGCAGCCCAGTTCGCGGCCGAAATGGTTTTGAAAGGCGCGGACATAGGCCTTGTCATCCAGGCTGGCCGTGGGGATGAAAAGCACCCTCGGATGTTTCCGGCCCGAAAGGCGGATGATTTCACGGCTGAGGGGTGTCACCTCGGACTTGGCCGCCCCAAAACCGATGTTGCCCCCTCCCACGGCCACGATACGTTGCATGGTGCCTAGGCCTTCGGCGGGGGGGCGCCTTTTTTCAGGCCGAACCGATAGGTCCAAAAAACCGTCCAACCCAGCGTCAGAAGGCAAAGGAGGATGGAAAGGACGGACAATTTCACGCTCCAGGACCCATCCGCGACCCAGGGGCTGTCGTCCTTGATCTTCGCCACGAACTTGCGCAGGTCCGGGTTGTTGGGGTGGATCTTGAGGCTGGCCTCCATGGCCACCACCGCTTCCGTCCGGTTGGCCGATTGGTAGTAGGCTTCCCCCAGGAACTGGTAGGCTTGCCAGTAATCGGACCTTTCCCCCACCGCCGCCCGGAAATACTGGACGGCTTTTTCATAATCATGGTTTTGAAAGAGGTCGACCCCGGCATTGTAATAATCTTCGGGCGACATGGCCCGGCCCCAAGCCGGGACCAACGCCAACAGCAACATCAAAAGGAATGATTTCATGTTTTTCACCCAGGGGTTTAAGAAGTCACGTCAAGTCCGCCGACCCCGGGATTATATTCCGGTTTCGAGCCGGGGAGGACGGCTTTTTGGCCCACCCCGCAGGTCCGGCCGCTCCCTCATCTCAGGCCGGAACCATCTGGGTGGCTTCAAAAGCCGCCAGGTTGGGCTCGATGACCTGCACTTGTTTGAGGTGCCCGGTCACGGCTTCCTGGGTCTTCAAGCCCGTGCCCGTGATATAAGCCACCGTCACCGCGTCGGGCTTCAAGGCCCCCGATTCGACCAACTTCTTGAGGCAAGCCACGGTCACCCCGCCCGCCGTCTCGGCGAAGATGCCCTCGGTCTGGGCCAGCA
>JAICXI010000353.1 GCA_025980505.1 bacterium
ATGGCCTCCCCCGGCCGCACGCAAAGGGTATCCCCCGGCCCCACCAGTTCCACGGGCAGGTCCACCTGATGGGTTTCCTTGACCACGTGGGCCATGCGGGGCCGGAGGTTCATGAGGAGCTCCAAGGCCCGGTTGGCGCGGCGCTTGGAGAAGATTTCCAAATAACGGCCCACGATGACGAAAAAGAGGATAAGGCCGGCCGCGTCGAAATAGGTGGGGACCGGATAACCCGCCAGGGCCGGCAGGGATGAAAAATAAGCCGCGGAGGAACCCAAGGAAATGAGCGTGTCCATGGTCACGTCCCCGTGCCTCAAGCCCTTCAAGGCCGAGCGGTGGAAGGGCCAACCCACCAGGAAATAAAGAAGGGTGGCAAAGATCATTTGGACGGGAAGCGGCAGTTGGAAGGGCCTTAAAAGCATCAACAGGTGTTCCATGAGGAAAGGCAGGATGAAAAGCCCCCCCAAGACCATGCGCCATCCCAGTTGGTCCTGCTCGGCCTGGTAGAGGTGGCGGGTCCTTTCCCGGGGTTCGAAAGGCTTGGCGCCGTAACCCGCCTTTTCCACGGCGGACAAAAGCACTCCCAGGTCCCCCCGCACGGCCGGTTCCATCCGGACGTAAGCCTTTTGCGAGGCGAAATTGACGGCCGCCTCCCGGACACCGGGAACGGCCTTCAACTTGCGCTCGATGCGGGCCGCGCAGGAAGCACAAGTCATTCCTTCCACCGATAAGATCACGGGGTGGGATTCGACCTTTGCCTCCCTTCCCGCCGGCCGGGCCTCGGAAGGATTATCCAAGTTCGTTGTCATGGGAAACCTTTGAAGTTTTTAAACCCTTTCACCGCCAAGGCGTCCAGAAGGGCAAAAGGCCGAAGTTTTTTCATTTCAGCCTTGGTGGTGACTATTCGATTCCCTTAAACCGGGCTGGCCTTGTAGCCTTCTTCTTCAACAGCCCTCACCACCGCCGGAAGGTCCAAAGGCCCTTCCGTGGTGACAACGGCTTTCTTGGACGGAAGGCTTACCTCGGCCCTTTGCACCCCCGGCACCGAAGAAAGGGCCTTCTGAACCGTCATGGCGCAATGGTTGCAAGTCATTCCTTCAATGTTCAAAGTGGTTTGGATCACGGGCGCACCTCATGGCGTTTTTTGGATTCACCTACGGCGGTTACCACATTTATAGGTTTGAAGGCCTTTGAAAAGAAGGCGCATCATATTATTGTGATTTAAAAACAAGGCTAAAATTCTCCAAGGACGGTCGTTAAACCTTATTTGGGTTGAATTGGGCGTTCTCCCAGACCCATAATAAGCCCTTCATTCCTAAGGTTGACAGTGCTTATCTTTAATTTGGGGAGGAAATCATGTCGGGAAGCACCCAGCGGTTGAACCTTGTCCAAAAAATCATCCAAGCCCATTTGGTATCGGGCAACCCCGTGGCCGGCGAGGAAGTCGGGATCAAGATCGACCAAACCCTGACACAGGACGCCACCGGAACCATGGCTTACCTGCAATTCGAGGCCATCGGCATCCCGACCGTGCAAACCAAGCTTTCCGTATCCTATGTGGACCACAACATGCTCCAGACCGGCTTTGAGAACGCCGACGATCACCGCTACCTGCAATCCGTGGCGGCCAAGCACGGGGTCTACTTTTCCCGCCCCGGCAACGGCATCTGCCACCAGGTTCACTTGGAACGTTTCGCGGTACCCGGCATGACCTTGCTGGGTTCGGACTCCCATACCCCCACTTGCGGCGGCCTGGGGGAGCTTTCCATCGGTGCGGGCGGCCTGGATGTGGCCGTGGCCATGGGTGGCGGACCCTTCTATATGACGATGCCCAAGGTCCTGCGCGTGGAGTTGAAGGGCAGGCTCCAGCCCTGGGTGACGGCCAAGGACATTATTTTGGAGGTTCTGCGCCGTTTGACCGTTAAAGGCGGAGTGGGCAAGATCCTGGAATACACGGGCCCGGGCGTGAAAAGCCTTTCGGCCACCGAGCGGGCCACCATCACCAACATGGGCGCCGAACTGGGCGCCACCACTTCCGTCTTCCCATCGGACGAGAACACCCGGGAATATATGAAGGCCCAGGGCCGCGGCAAGGATTGGACCCCCCTGGAGGCCGACCCCGGCGCCACCTACGACGAGGAACTCATCATCGATTTGAACAAGCTGGAGCCCCTGATCGCCCAACCCCACAGCCCGGACAACGTGATCGAGGTTTCCAAGCTGAAAAACGTCGAGGTCCAGCAGGTTTGCGTGGGTTCCTGCACCAACAGCTCCTACCGGGACCTGATGGCCGTGGCCCGCATGCTCAAGGGCAAGCACATCCATCCCAGCGTTTCCATGACCGTGACCCCCGGTTCCAAGCAGGTCTTCGAGATGATCGCGAAGAACGGGGCACTGGCCGACATCATCGCCTCGGGCGCCCGCATCATCGAATCGGCTTGCGGGCCCTGCATCGGCATGGGCCAGGCGCCCCCCTCGGGCGGCGTGTCCATCCGCAGCTTCAACCGCAACTTCGAGGGCCGTTCCGGCACCCGCGACGCCAAGGTATACCTGGCGTCCCCCGAGGTGTGCGTGGCTTGCGCCTTGAGCGGCAAGATCGCCGATCCCCGCACCCTGGGCAAGGCCGTCAAGGTCGAGGTCCCCGACAAGTTCGTCCGGGACGACGACGGCATCATCCCGCCCGCCAAGGACCCCAAGAAGGTCGAGGTCCTGCGCGGCCCCAACATCAAGCCCCTTCCGGTCAAGGAACCCCTGGGCGACATACTGGAAGGCCCGGTGCTTTTGAAGGTGGTGGACAACATCACCACCGACCACATCATGCCGGCCGGCTCCAAGGTGCTGCCCTTGCGTTCCAACATCCCGGCCATTTCGGAATTCGTGTTCAACATCATCGATTCCACCTTCCCCAAGCGCGCCAAGGAGGCGGGCGGCGGGTTCGTGGTGGGCGGCGAGAAC
>JAICXI010000472.1 GCA_025980505.1 bacterium
GAGATCGCCAACCTCTGCGATAAGGTGGGCGCGGACGTGCTGCAGGTCACCCGCGGCATGAGCTACGATTCGCGCATCGGCGCCCAGTTCCTGAACGCGGGCCTGGGGTTCGGCGGGAGCTGCTTCCCGAAGGACCTGTCCGCCCTGGTCCATATCGGCAGGGACAACGGCTATGATTTCCGGCTCCTGCCCGAAGTGCTGGCCGTCAACCACCGCCAGCGGCTCCTGTTCCTTAAAAAAGTGAAGGAAGCCGCGGGCCCGGTGAGGGGAAAGAGCCTGGCCGTTTGGGGGCTTTCCTTCAAGCCCAATACGGACGACCTGCGGGAAGCGCCTTCCTTGACCATCCTGCCGGCCCTGGCCGCCCAGGGGGCCAAGTTGAGGGTCTATGACCCGGTTTCCATGCCCAAGGCCCGGCCCCTTTTCAAGGGGGCGAAGTTCTGCAAGGACCCCTATGAGGCCGCCCAGGGAACGGAGGCGGTCCTGCTGCTGACCGAGTGGAACGAGTTCAAGCAAGTCGACTTCCAAAAATTGAAGGCCATCGTCAAGCAACCGATCCTCATCGACGGCCGCAACATGTACGAGGCGCAGGAAATGGCGGAGAAGGGTTTCGAGTACCACGGCATGGGCCGGGGGGAAGTTTCCACCTTTTGAAAAAGGTGGAGGGGTGAGTTCCGGGTTGGGAGTTCCGGGTTTTAGGGGTTTTTGAACCAATGGTTCAATGACATCGGTAACTTGAAACTTTGGACTTCGCACTTCGAACGAATACGGCAAATCAGGTTCATCCATGAAGAGGGTTCTGGAGCGTCACCCGTGAGAATAGCGCTGCTAGGCTCGTCCGGCATGCTGGGGTCCAAGGCCGCCGAGGTCTTCAGGGCCCGGGGCCACGAGCTTTTGACCCCCTCCCATGCGGAAGCGGACCTGAACCGCCCCCACACCCTGGAGAAGTTCTTCCAGACCCGGTCCTTCGAGGCCCTGGTGAACTGCGCGGGCTTCACGCGGGTGGACGCCTGCGAGGAGCCGGCCAAGTTTTCCGCGGCCTTCAACGTGAACGGGACGGCCGTGGGCTGGCTCGCCAAGTTTTGCCGCAAGAGCGGACGCATCCTCGTCCACTATTCCACCGATTACGTCTATGACGGCCAAAAGCCCGAACCCTACGTGGAAACGGATGTCCCCGCCCCCCTGAACGCCTACGGCCGGACCAAATGGCAGGCCGATCGGCTGATCCAGGCGGAAAATCCCTTCCATTACCTCGTGCGGACCTCGTGGGTTTACGGGCCCAACGGCCCCAATTTCGTCAAAACCATCGTGGGTCTCCTGAAAACGAAATCCCGCCTGGAAGTGGTTTCGGACCAGGTGGGCGGCCCCACCTATACCGGGGACCTGGCCCTTTTCACCCTGGAATTGCTGGAAAAAAAAGCCGCGTCCGGCTTGTACCATTTCGCCGACGCGGGGCATACTTCCTGGTACCATTTCGCCAAGGAAATCCAGGGGCAGACGGGATTGACGTCCTGCGAGGTTGTTTCGGCCCTGAGCGAGAACATCTTCCGGCCGGCCCAGCGGCCCGCCAATTCCCGCTTGGACCTGGCCAAAGCCGCGCAAGCCGTGGGCCATCCCCTCCGCCCTTGGGAAGAGGCCCTGAAGGATTATTTGACCAAGGATTTCAAATGAGGAAGCCCGAGCTTTCTGTGGTCATCCCGGTTTACAACGAGCAAACCAGGGTCGGCCGCACCCTGGAGGAGGCCCTCGGCTACCTGCGGGCCAAGCGGCTGGCCGCGGAGGTCCTGGTGGTGGACGACGGTTCCGACGACCGGACCCTGGAAGTGGTGGGGAAATTCCGGAAGCGGGCGGCCGGCCTGCAAAGCCTCCGCGTCCTGCGC
>JAICXI010000394.1 GCA_025980505.1 bacterium
CCCGCAAAACCGTCGCCAAAACTTGTTCACCCACCCCATCCCACCCAACCCGATCCCTCCCACCCCGGCGGCGCCCGCCCCGGTGGCGGCCCCCGCCCGGGCCGTCCCCACTCCCTTGACCCCGCCCCCGGCTCCGGAGGGCTGGCGCATCGACCTTTTACAGAAATTCCCGGCCTTGAAATGGCTGGTGAAACAGCGTTGGTTCCAGTTCGCCCTGGTCCTGCCCAACCTGCTGTTGTTCCTGCTCTTCCTGGCCGCCGGCGTCTGGGGGACTCCCGTCGGCAACCGCAACATCCTCATTGTTTTCGTCTGGATCCTCTGGTGGTTCCTTTTAATCAGTGCCATGGTGCCTTTTTTATCGCGCATCTGGTGCACGGTCTGCCCCTTCCCTTTTTTCGGGGAATGGCTGCAACGGGGATCCTTGACCACGCCCAAGATGGCCGCCCCGGGAGCCAAGGGCGTCAAGGTGGGCATCAACCGTTACTTCGGCTTGAACTTGCGGTGGCCCAAGGCCTTGTCCAACATCTGGCTGCAAAACGTCGGCTTCCTGGGCCTCTGCACCTTCAGCGCCTTTTACCTCACCCGCCCCATCGCCAGCGTAATCGTCTTGGGGAGCCTCATCGTCGTGGCCACCGTCCTGCACCTGCTCTTCCGGCAAAGGGCTTTTTGCAATTACGTCTGTCCGGTCAGCGGCTTCCTAAGCCTTTACGCCATGACGTCCATGACCGAGGTGCGGTCTCGCGACTACAACGTATGCCTCAAATGCACGGACAAAAGCTGCCTGGTGGGGAGCGAGCGGGGCTGGGGATGTCCCTGGTTCAACTACCCCAGCAAGATGGAGCGCAACAATTATTGCGGCCTCTGCATGGAGTGCGTCAAGTCCTGCCCCCACGACAACATGACGGTGCGCCTGAGGCCCTTCGCCTCCGACACCAAGCTCAAGGGCTACGACGAAGCCTGGAAAGCCTTCATCATGCTGTGCCTGGCCCTGGCCTACAGCGTCATTTACCTGGGGCCCTGGGGCTTCTTCAAGGACGTGGCCAATTTCACCGAAAGCGGCAAGGGCGTCGCTTATTTCATCGGTTACGCCCTGGTCCTGTGGAGCCTGCCCATGCTGGTGCTGCCTTCGCTTTTCTCGGCCTTCCATTGGGTTTCCCGCAAGGTGGCGGGCGCTCCGCCCAAGCCCTGGAAGGAGTCCTTCCTGGCCATGGCCTATCCCCTTGTTCCCCTGGGGTTGACCGCCTGGATCGCCTTCAGCGTGCCGCTCATCTTCGTGAACGGCAGCTACATCCTGGTGGTGATGTCCGATCCTTTCGGGTGGGGCTGGGACCTTTTCCACACCGCCCATATCGCCTGGTCGCCGGTCATCCCCCAATGGATGCCGGCCGTACAGGTGGCCATCATGGCCGTCGGTTTGGCCCTGACCTTGAAGCAAACCTACAAACAAGCCGGAAAACTTTATGAGGACCCCCGGGTGAAATTCCGTTTCGCGGCCCCCATGGCCGTTTTCATGACCGGCATCGTGCTGCTCTTCATCAAACTTTACGTGAGTTAAGGGAGGACCTATGAAACTGCGCGAACTGACAGCCGTCATCCTTACCCTGGCCGGCATTGCCGCCGTGGCCGTCCTTCCCTTCTGGTACCAAAGGGAACGCATGGAGGGGCCCAAGGACGTGCGGACCATCCAGCTGACGGGGTTCGCCCCCAATGGCATCTGGACCGAGGATTCGGTGGACGGGTCCAATTACTGGAAAGGGGGCTTCCGTCCCTCCGACATCCGGCTGACCCCGGGCGAGAAAGTCCGGCTGGTTCTTCGCAGTGCCGATGTGATGCACCGTTTTTACCTGCCCGAGTTGGGCATCGGCCCCATCGATCTCATCCCCGGGCATACCGAAGAGGTGCTTTTCAAGGCCGATAAGGTCGGCACCTTCACCTGCTTTTGCACCGCCATGTGCAGCGATTGCCACTTCTTCATGCACGGCCTGCTTTCGGTGGGCCGGGACCTGGTGGACGCCTCGCGGGGCTTATGCGTGTTGAACCACGACGCTCCACCGCCTCCTTCCCTGACCACCCTGCCGGAAAAGGGAAGCTACTGGTTCCACAACATGGGCTGCATTTCATGCCATGGCGCGGAAGGCTCCGGCGGTGTCACGAATTTCAATTACGCCAAGGGCACCGTACCGGCCCTGAACACCCTGGCCGAACGCATGTTCCTGCAGAGCAAGGACGACGTGCAGGCCTTTTCCAAGGTCCTGGAACAAACCAAGGACCCTTCCCGGTTAAAGGCCGCGCCGGGCCTGTCCAACTGGCCCCTGGTTTTGGCCCAATACAAGGCCGTCGTGAACACCATCCAAAGCGGAAGCGTGCCGGCCAAGGCCGACCCCAACCTGCCCGATCCCCCTCTTTTCATGCCCAGCTGGCGCGAAAAGCTCAACCCGGAACAAATTAAGGGAACCTCTAAAAATTGATTGAAAAGAGGCGGCGTGGTCGGTACAAGGAAGAATCAGCGTTAGAAGAGCTGAAAAACTCCTTGGGATGAGGTACCTGCGATGGGCCAGACCGGATTTTTTGATCTGCAAGACCGCC
>JAICXI010000242.1 GCA_025980505.1 bacterium
CGATTCCCCGCCGTCCAGGATGTCCCAGGTGGCGGAAGCTCCGAAGAAGTAGGAGTTTTGATAAACGCCCGTGTTGATCACCCCATTGGTCTGGATGTTGTAGTCCTGGCTGTCATAGGCCTGGTATTGGCCGATGAGGGAAATCCGGGGCACCCAAAGGGCGGCGCTCGAAGCCGCGCTGCGGTCCGCCGCAGCCAAGGCCTGCAGGTGCTTGGCCCGCAGCTGGGGGCTGTCCAGGATGTCCACCTGCGTGGCGGTTTTCAAAAGCGCCTCCGAATCCAGCGCCGGGAGTTCCCCCTTCAGGGGCCGGTCGTCGTCCCGGAGACCCATGGCTTGGGCCAAGGCCTCCCGTCCCAACACCACGTTGTCGTGGGCGGAAATCTGGTCCGACTTGGCTTCGGATAGCTGCACTTCCACCCGCAGCACGTCGTACCGGGTGGCCTGGCCGTTGGACAGCTGGTCCTGCACGATGCGCAAGTGGTCTTCCAGGGTCTTCACGTTCTGGTCCGCCATATCGGACAAGAGCCGGCTGGCGATGGCGCCGTAGAATTTAAGCTGGACGTTTTCCTGCATCTGCAACAAGGACCAATCGGAAAGGATCTTGGCGGCCTCGTGGTTGTGGTTGGCCGCGTCCAACCGGTGGATGTTTTGAAAACCGTCGAAGAGGTCGAAGTCGGCGTCCAGGGACAGCGAAGTATTGGGGAAGTTTTCCAGGAAGGGGCTATAGGAAGGCCCGGTGAAATTCACGCCCTCGCTGGCGTAATTCACGCTGAAAATGTGCCTGCCGCTCACCCTCACGTGCGGCATAAAGCCCCGGGAGAAGGCCTCCCATTGCTCCCAACCCGCCTCCCGTTCCCTATCCTGGGCCCGGCGGTACAGGGGGGAATGCTCCAGGGCCTCCTCCTGGGCCGCCGCCAGGGTCAACTCCCCGGCCACCCGGGCCGGCGCGGCGTCTTGGGCGTGGGCTTGCCCCGCGGCCCAAAGCCATGCGGCCGTTCCAATCCATTTCAGTGCTTTCATGGGCTTATTACTCCTTGTTGGCTTCATGAAGATGATGGGACAGCACCAGGTGTTTCAAGATGCGGAAGATTTCCTTCCGGTCCCGGGCCGGTAGGAGCGACAGGAATTTCCGTTCGGCGGCCTTCCCCAAGTGCAGGGCTTGGGGCAGGATTTCCTTGCCCCGGGCGGTCAAGTAAATGGCGTGGGCCCGCCGGTCCGTGGGGTGGGATTTCCGTTCCACCAGCCCGCGTTTTTCCAGGTCGTCGATGATGTCCACCATGGTGGTCCGGTCCACG
The DNA here is from genome assembly GCA_025980505.1 of bacterium. GTDB lineage: Bacteria > Oederibacteriota > Muellerivitia > Muellerivitales > Muellerivitaceae > JAICXI01. The sequence continues at coordinate 1,296 of JAICXI010000242.1, forward strand.
TGCATGCACTTGCCGATCTCCTGCTGCGGCAGGGCGCCCTTTTCCCGGATGAAGAGCAGGATGCCCAGGTCCTTGCCCGTGAGCCCGTGGGGGGCCAGGGCCCTTTCCATGGTTTCCCGCAGTTTGTAGGCGGCCCGGTTTAAAAGGAAGCCCATCCGGTTGAGGATGGGCTCGGGAATGTCCTGTCCCTCCGGCAGGGCCCTTTTCATTTTCGCCAGGGGTGTCATGGCGCCTCCAAGTTGAAGAAAGTGATAATCAGCTATACTGATTATCAGCCTTACTGTCAATACCCCGTCTTGCTTTTTCCGTCCGGGCCGGATTCCTTGAAGGTCCGCTCCCGGTTTTTTCCCCGGGCCGTCACCCCCGGGGACCGAATCCGGTCCCGGCCCCCTCGTCCGGCCGGTGGACCGGCCGGACTCCTTCATTTCCAGCGGGAATTAGCCATGAAAGGGCTTGACCGTCCCACCCCCTGCGTTTAGTCTTTTTCCATGCAAAAAGCCATCGCCTTCATTAAAGCCCGCCTGTCCGCCTTTCCGGCCATCTCCTGGAGCCCCGCTTTCGACCTTTTGAAAAGCGTGCGTTCCAGTTCCCTGCCGTGGTTCACGAGGGGGGACCTGGACGGTTTCTTCGGCTTATTCATCGACAACCTGCTGCAATTGATGCTGATTGGAATCCTGGGGGGCATGGCCTGTAAGCTCCCGTCGGATTTCATTACCCGGCAGATCCTCCCCGGGGCGGCCCTTTCCATCCTTTTCGGAAACCTCTTTTACGCCTTCCAAGCCCGTCGGCTGGCCTTGAAAACCGGCCGCAACGACGTGACCGCCCTTCCTTTCGGCATCAACACGCCCAGCTTGATCGCCTTCATTTTCCTCATCATGGGGCCCATCTATCAGGAAACCCACGACACCCGCCTGGCCTGGCAGGCCGGACTCTTCGCTTGTTTTTTGAACGGGCTCATGGAAATCGGCGGCGCCTACGTGGGCGATTGGCTTCGGCAGCACACCCCCCGCGCCGCCCTGCTTTGCGCCCTGGCCGGGGTTGCCATCACCTTCATCGCCATGGGGTTCGTTTTCCAGATTTTTGCCAATCCCCTGATCGGCCTGCTGCCGACCCTCTTGATCCTTCTTTCCTACGCTTCCCGCATCAAATGGCCCTTCGGATTGCCGGGCGGGTTCCTGGCCGTGGTGATCGGCACCCTCCTGGCCTGGGTTTTCAAAACCATCGGCGTCGCCAATTTCCACATTGAAACCGATCCCATCCTATGGAGCTTTTATCCTCCCCACGCCGTTCCCAAGGATGTCTTCGCCCTCTTCTTCCATTCCACCGGTTGGAAGTACCTGGCGGTGATCTTTCCCATGGGGCTCTTCAACGTGATCGGTTCCCTGCAGAACCTGGAAAGCGCCGAGGCGGCCGGTGATTCCTTTAAAACCAAATCATCCCTCTTGACCAACGGCATCGCCACGCTGGCGGCGGCCCTTTTCGGCAGCCCCTTTCCCACCACCATATACATCGGTCACCCGGGCTGGAAAGCCATGGGAGCCCGCCACGGCTACTCCGTCCTGAACGGGACGGTGATCTCGCTTTTGTGCCTCTTCGGCGGCGTCTCCTTCTTCCTGCGCATCATCCCGCAGGAATGCATCCTTGGTATTTTGCTTTGGATCGCCATCATCATCACGGCCCAGGCCTTCCAGGAAATCCCCAAGGAACATGCCTTGGCCGTGGCCTTCGGTTTGATCCCCGCCTTCGCGGCCTTCACTTACCAGATGGTCATTCAAACCACGCTTCAAGTGGCCGGCATTCCCCTGGCTTCCATCGCGGATAAGTTCGATAATTCCGGGCTGTACCTCCGGGGAATCCTTTTTCTGAACCAGGGCTTCCTGATCACTTCCATGGTTTTCGCCGCGGTGCTGGTGTTCATGATCGACCGGAAATTCCTGAAGGCCGCCCAATGGTGCTTCGCGGCTTCCCTGATGTCCTTCGTGGGGCTCATGCATGGCTACCGGTTGACGATGGAAGGCGGGCTTGAAAGCAGGTTTGGTTTCAGCGAGGCTTCCAAATTCGGGATTGTCTACCTGATGGTGGGGGGCCTGCTCCTGGTGCTGCACTACCACCAAAAGTCCGGCGGCAAGTCCTCCCGCCGCAAGAAAAAAAATAAAAAAACCGAAGAACCGGCCAAAAAAACCAGCAACGTCAGTTATATCTAACCCCTCTCCCGCCGGCCCAATCCCGGGGAACTTTTCCGGCGGGTTTTCCGTCTTACCTTATGGAATTTGCTTTATGATGGGCATAACTTCCAACCCTAAGGAGGCCTCATGAAAAGGTTTTTATTCGTGCGTCGCTGGTTCCCGTTGGCCCTGCTGGCCCTTGGCGTGACGGCCTTTTCGGGCTGTTTCAAGCCCACGGGTCCGGCGTTCAGCCTTTACGGCCACTCGGGGCTGATTGTCCTTCCTTTCGAGAACACCTCGCCCGACCAGGCCTTGGGGCCGGAAATCCAGGACGGCGTTTCCGCCGACTTGCTGAAGCTCAACGCCCTCCCCATCAGTGAACGGGGCCAGGTGGCCGACTACCTCGAAAACCTGTCGGTCGACAACATGAACGTCCAAAGCAACTCCACCTTGCGGAAGAAACTGTCCAAACAATTCAAGGGGGACCTGCTCATGACGGGAACAGTGGAAGGCTACACCGAATCCACCTTTGACCGTGCCCCCCAGCGCATCCTTGCGGATTTCAACAGCAAAACCTACAAATGGGGTTTTTACACCGTGCAACAGGTGGTCGTGACCGCC
>JAICXI010000255.1 GCA_025980505.1 bacterium
GTTTTTAGCTCGAGAAGTTTTTTAATACTATCATTAGAGACAAACACAATTCGTTTATCTGCAATTTCTCTAATTTGCGCGTCAGAAATACACTCTGCTATTTCTTTTGCAATGACTTGTTCCAGTCCTTTGCGGCCCAGTTTGGAGTAGACGCCGAAGTACATGCCCTTCAGGCCATATTCCCCCTCCAAATAGGCGGAGCAGGGAACCACCAGCTTTTTGTCCCTCAGGATGGCCTCGACCATGGAACCCGCCGCGGCGCCGGGCGCATACCAGGCCGACACGCCCAAAAGGTTCACCAATTCGCCGCCCCCCTTGCGGGTGCGCTCCACGATGGCGTCCACTTGTTCGGCTTTCAGGATGCTGGAAATGGGAACGCCTGCGATGGTGGAATAACGCACCAAGGGCACCATCTCATCGCCATGGCCCCCGATGACCGCGGCATGGACGTTTTCCACGGCCACGTCGGCGGCGGCGGCCAGGAAGGTGCGCATGCGGGCCGAATCCAGCACCCCGGCCTGGCCGATCACCCGGTGCTTGGGGAGGCCGGAAGCCTTGTAAGCCACATAACACATGGTATCCAGGGGGTTGGTCACCACGATCAGGATGACGTTGGGGGAGGAAGCCACGATCTTTTTCGTGACGTCGGCCACGATTCCCTGGTTGATGGCCACCAAATCCTCCCGGCTCATGCCGGGCTTGCGGGGCACGCCCGCCGTGATCACGCAGACGTCCGAGTTGGCGGTGTCGGAATAGTCGGTGGTTCCGTTCAAGTGGGAATTGTAGCCGGAAATGGGTCCCACCTGCTGCAGGTCCAAGGCCTTGCCCTTGGGCATGTCCTTGGTGGCGGGGATGTCCAAAAGCACGATGTCGCCCAGGTCCCTTTCGGCCATCCATGCCGCGCAGGACGCTCCGACGTTACCGGCCCCAACCACGGTGATTTTAGGACGTTGACTGGACATAGCTCCCCCTTCGACGGATGGATAGTTGTTGGTTTTGAAGGGTTAGTCTAGCGAAAGGGGCCTTTTCTGTCTATCGGGGCGGGGCGGCTTCAGCGCGGGGGCCGGGGGCGGCCGGCGGTTCCCATTGGAAGGCTTTTTGCTTCGGACCCAACGGCTTGTTCTTGTAGATGTGGAAGACGCACCTTCCGTTGCCCGATTGGAACCTTTCTTCCCGCACCACCTGAACGCCCAGGAGCCTGGCCAGCATGGAGACGGTCACGCTGCAGAGGGCGGGCTGTTGGGAAGCCACGTTGAGGAAGGGACAGTTGTTTTCCACCAGCCGGAAACCGTCGGGCGTTTCCACGACCGACGTGAAGGGGTCCTTGGCCAGGTAAAGGTCCTTCAGGCCTTTGACCTTTTCGGCCAGGGTCCTGCCTTCCAGCTTGGACTGCCATTGTTGGACGCGGTTTTCGGTGAAGGCGGACAAAATCTGCCGGAGGGCGTCCGGGCCCCATTGCCGGGAAAGGGTTTCCAAAAGCTCCGAGGCCAGGGTGTCATAGGCTTTGGGAAAAATATGGTCGCCGGCCGGAGTCAAGGCGTAACGGGCCGTGGGCCGCCCCGAACGGGCCCGGCCTTCGCGCACCACGTCCCTCTGGATCCACCCTTCCTTGTGCAACACTACCAGCTGTTGGCGGATGGCCTCCTTGGTGACCTTGAGGCCCGCCGCCAGCTTGGCCATGTCGGCCGGACCCTCCTGTTTTAAAAGAAGCAGGATGGCCCGGCGGATATGGGAGAGGTTCTCAAAATTCACGGTTCGGGCCCTCCAGTCGAGGCGGTTTTAATCATCATACCCGATGCCATGGTGATAAACCAAATGCCCCCCCAACCAGCCGCCGCAGTGAAGGAACAAGGTCCCGGCGCCCGAAAAGCCCAGGGCCAGGAACAAGGGGCCCTGGGTTGGGGGCGCAGGCCCCCGGTGGAAATAAAGGCTGATGCCGAACAAGCAGGCTGCCGTCAACATCGCCATCATGTGCCGGAGGGCCGTTTCGACGGTAAGAGGTTTGCCCTCGGGGATCAGGAAGAAATCATAAAAACCCGTGAGCAGGGTCATCCCCCCCAGGACCAGCCCCAAGGCGATATCCCAAAAGGCGAAAGACCACCAAAAGGGGTCGGCCGTCCAGGCATAGGCCAGGTCCCCGCAAAAGGCGGCGGTCCAAAGCGCCAGGGGAAAATGGGTGAAGGGCACGTGGGCGGGATGCCCCAACACCTTGAATTTCTTAATTCCGGATTCCACGGCTCAACCCAGGAAAGCGGCGATCAAAAGGAGGCTGAAGGCCGAGACCGCCACCAAGGCGTGGATGACCACCACGGCGCTGGGGAGGATTTTTTTCCTCAAGTGGAAGGAGAAGAGGTAAAAACCGCCCAGGGCGGCCACCAGGAAAAGAACCAGGGCATAGCCGGCCTTGGCCGAAACGCCTCCTTGAACCACGGCCCAAATGAGAACCGCCAACCCCGAAGCGCCCAAAAGACCGTGCAACAAGGCCAAGGGCAGGGGCAGGTTTTTCCTCCGGAAATGCAGCACCGCAAGGGTCAGCCCTCCCACGGCGGCCACCGCAAACAACCCAATCGCGACTAAAAGCATGACGACCTCCTTAAAGTTGGAATACCCATTGAAATACCAGAGGGAGGTTAATAAATCAAGTTAAAACTTGTTTTATTAGTTTAATAAAAGTAGGCGGTTTTCTAGCTTTTTTATGGTCTTTTCCAGGGAAAAATGACTATCTTTAACCCATTCGGACTCAAAAGGATTCACGCATGGAACACAAGGGATTCACGCTTTGGTTCACGGGCCTATCAGGCTCGGGAAAATCCACCATCGCCGAGAGGGTGGCCTTGCGCCTGGAGCGAAAGGGCATCCCCGTTGAGATACTGGACGGCGATATCGTCCGCACCCATTTGTCCAAGGGACTGGGGTTCTCCCGGGAAGACCGGGACGAGAACATCAAGCGCGTGGGATTCGTGTGTCAGCTTTTGACCCGCCACGGCGTGGTGGCGGTGGCGTCCGTGATTTCCCCCTACCGCGAAGCGCGGGAATACAACCGCCATAAGATCCGGAACTTCGTGGAAGTGTACACCCGCTGCCCGGTGGAAGTTTGCGCCCAAAGGGACATCAAGGGCCTTTACCAAAAGGCCGTCAAGGGCGAAATCAAGGGCTTCACGGGGGTGGACGACCCTTACGAACCGCCCTTGAATCCCGAGGTGGTGTGCAAGACGGACGTCGAGTCCGTCGAGGAAAGCGTGGACAAGGTGATCAAGAAACTCGAAGAAATGGGATACCTGGTTTAGAAAGGCGCAAAGGCCCGGCCTAGGGCCCCTGGAACTGGTAGGCCAACCCGTATCCCCCGGCCGGGTCGCCGTGGTTGACGTGAAGGTAAACCAGGAACAGGGCCGAAATAAAAAGCTGGGCCGCCCACATCGCCGCCAAAGAACGCCGGCCCCAACTCCCCGCCCGCAGGCCCAGCCGGGACAACCAAACCCACTCCAACGGGAAACTCATGATCAGGTAATGCCGGCAGATATCGGGCACGGCGAGTGTCATCAGGAAGCCCGCGGCCAACAAGGCCGAATTGACGGCCAGCCCGTTTTCGGAGGAGTCCCCGATCCACCGGAAGAGCCCGTCCGGGCTTTTCACGGAGGCAAGGGCCGACGCCAGGATCAGGAAAGCGGCGATGATGATGACGGCGCAGGCCGCCCCCAACAAGTAACTGCTCCTTCCGCCGACCAACGGCCAGCCTAAAAAATCCAGGAAATGTTTTTTTTCCAGGGTGTAGGTGAGTCCCAGCCCCAGGGAATCGTTGGCCCAGAATTCCCAATACCTCAGTTTGGGGACCCCCAGATGGACCGTGCCGTGCCATCCCGAACCGAGCCGGCCGGCCAGGTACTGCAGCCAGGGGATCAGGGGAACGGCGCCCAACAGCGACCCCAGCCCCCAGGACCCCCACCGGGCCTGGCGGTCCCGCAGA
>JAICXI010000481.1 GCA_025980505.1 bacterium
CCTGCTCTCCCCCTGGGGCAAGCTCCGGGCCGCCCTGGAACCCTTCGTCAAAGCGCGGCGCGACCCGCAGGATGAAAGCGTGGGCGGGTTCGTGCGGCGCCGCCTGGGCCGGGAAGTCCTGGACGCCCTGGCCCAGCCCCTGATCGGCGGCGTTTACAACGCCGACCCCGACGACTTGAGCTTGAATGCGGCCATGCCCCGCTTCAAGGAAATGGAACTCAAATACGGGTCGCTCTTGAAGGCCATGGCGGCCCGGCGCCTCCATTCCCAAAAGCAGGTGTCCGGCGCCCGTTATTCCCTCTTTGTCAGTTTCCAAAAAGGGATGGAATCCTTCGCCCAGGCCATGGCCGCCGGTATCCCGGGCGAATCCCTGTGGATGGACCACCCGGTGGAGTCCTTGAGGCCCACGGACCACGGCACTTGGGAGGTCATTTCCTCAGGCCACCCCCGGGAAGAGGACGTGGTGGTGCTGGCCATCCAACCGGCCAAGATGCGGTCCCTGATCGGCCCCTTGGACCGGGAGTGGGACAAGCTTTTGTCCGGCATTCCCGCCCATGACTCGGCCACCTTGAACCTGGGCTTCCGCCGCCAGGACGTGGGCCACCCGCTCAACGGCTTCGGTTTCGTGGTGCCCGCCCGCGAAAAAAAACTCATCGTGGGCTGCACCTTTGCCAGCCGGAAATTCGGGGGCCGGGCGCCCGACGGCTACGTTTTATTGAGGGCTTTCCTGGGAGCCGACGCCGTGGCCCGGGCGAAAACCCAGGGCGAGGCCGCGGTGGTGGACCAAGTCCTGGAGGAACTGAGGCCTATCCTGGGGCTCCAGGACCGCCCGGTCGTTCAGCACTTGGCCTCCTACCAAACATCCATGTCTTATTTCCGGCCCGGCCACTTGAGCCAGGCCGCCCGGTTGGAACAGAAGGCTTCGGAGTTCAAGGGCCTCTACCTGGCGGGCAACGGTTTGAAGGGCGTGGGCATCCCCGATTGCATCGCCGCGGGCCAGGCGGCCGCGGAAAAAATCCTGGCCGACTACACAGCCGATTGACCGAAAGTCCCCGGGGAAGGGGGAATCCTCCCCCGGGTTGGGAAGCGGCCCCGCCCGGCGTCCATCCCCGCCTTCTTTTTTAAACCCTTGGGCCTTGAACGAACCCCCTCCTCCCGATATCGTGAGGAGCCAGCCGTCCCGTTGAAATCCAGCCGATAAAGAGGGCCGCCATGGATTATTCCCCTTATTTTTCACAAGCTTCCAGCCGGATGAAGCCCTCAATCATCCGCGCCCTTTTGAAACTGGTCCAGCAGTCCGACATCATTTCCTTCGCGGGAGGCACTCCCGACGCCGAGCTTTTCCCCAAGGACCTCCTGGCCGATATCGCCTCCCGCGTCATCCGGGAACAGGGCCGGCTTTCGCTCCAATACGGCGAGACCATCGGTTGGCTCCCCTTGCGGGAAGCCGTGGCCGATTACCTGAAAAAGCAGGGGATCCACTGCACCACGGACAACATCCTGATCACCACCGGAAGCCAGCAGGGGCTTTTCCTTTCCGGCATCACTCTTTTGAACCCGGGTGAGGCCGTGGTGGTGGAGGAACCCAGCTATCTGGGCGGGCTCCTATGCTTCCGCAATTTCTCCGCGGGGTTCCTGCCGGTGACCTGCGGGGAAACGGGGTTGGACCCCGGCCGGTTGGACTCCCTGCTCTCCCGCGCCAATCCCAAGCCCAAGCTGCTTTACACCATCCCCACCTTCCA
>JAICXI010000371.1 GCA_025980505.1 bacterium
ATCCTGGTGGCGCCCCTGATGCACTTGCTGGGCCTGTCGCTGCGCATCCAGGAGCGGGGCCGCCCCGAGTGGGGGCCGCGGGGCCGGCAGCCGGAAGCCCCCCTCTGGGCCCTTTGGCACGAGACCATCCTGATGAGCGTGTGGCACCACCGGGACCAGGATGTGCACGTCATGATTTCCGCCAGCCGGGACGGGGAGCTCATCTCCACCATCGCGCGGTTCTTCGGCTATTCCCCCGTCCGGGGCTCCAGCTCGCGCGGCGGCAAGGAAGCCACGCGCGAAATGTTGGCCCATTTGCAGGAGGGAAAGCGCTGCGCCATCACGCCCGACGGTCCGCGGGGACCCCGGCGGGAGTTGAAAATGGGAGTGGTGAATTTGGCCCGGCTGACCGGGTGCCCGGTGGTGGCTTTCGGGTTCGCGGCGGAGCATTGCTGGCGTTTGAAGAGTTGGGACAGGTTCATCGTTCCGAAACCTTTTTCCAGGGCGGTGTTCGTGTATGGGGAGCCTGTCCGGGTGCCGCGGGAGGGCGGGGAGGACGGGGAATATTTCAAGCGCATCCAGGCCGAGCTGGACCGGGTGACGGCCGAAGCCGAGGCGTTTTTTCCCGGCCCGCAGTCTTCAACAACACTTTAACAGGGCACTTGAAAGTATTTTTCAGCGCCCTGTCAAACATCCTGTTAAACAACGAGGAAACATTGGACCTCCAGCGCTTCGGTTCCTGGGCCGCCACAACGGTTTACCGGGCCCTGTTGAACGGCTTATACCCGGTTTGCCGGGCGGCGGGTTTCTTGCTCCATTCCCCCGATTTTTCGGAACGCTTGGGCTTCTACAAGCCCGGGGACCGGGGGAGATTGGCCGTCGGTTACAACGTCTGGTTGCACGCCGCGTCCGCCGGCGAAGTGAACGCCATTGATCCCTTTTGCAGGGCCCTGCGCAAAGCCAAGCCGGAAGTCCGGATCGTACTCACGACGACTTCCAAGACCGGCAAGAAGCTGGCCTTGGAAAAAGGACTGGCCGACGCGGTCTTCCTGGCGCCCTTGGACATGGGGCGGCCCTTGAAAAGGGCCTTTGAGGCCTTCCGTCCCGTGATGGTCCTGGTGGCGGAAACGGAGTTCTGGCCCCTTTGGCTGCTTCGGGCGGGACATAACGGCATCCCCCTCCTGCTGGTCAATGGCCGTATTTCGGACAAGAGCTTTCCCTCCTACCGCCGGTTAAGGCCCCTCTTTTCCAGCGCCTTGAACTGTTTCACGGCTTGTTTGGTCCAGACGAGGGGCGACCTGGAAAAGCTTTCGGCCCTGGGCGTTTCCGAAAAAAGAATCGTGGTGGCGGGGCAGATGAAATACGACCTTCCCGTGCCCGAACCCTCGCGGGTGGAAAAGTTCAAGGAAACCCTGGGCCTGGGGGAGGGGGACGCGCTTTTCACGTTGGGAAGCTTGAGGGAGGGCGAAGAGGACCTTTTGTTGCCGCAGGTCCCCGAAATGCTGGCTTTTTCACCCGGTGTGAAGGTCCTGGTGGCGCCCCGGCATTTGAAAAACGCGGAGGTATTCCGGGAAAAGTTGCTGAAAATGGGTGTGGCGAGCGTTTTACGGAGCGCCCTGGAAAAAGGAGGGGCGGAAGAACGCGTTGTTGTGCTGGATACGGTGGGGGAGTTATCTTTAGCCTACGCACTTTCCCGGGCGGCCTTCGTGGGTGGTACGCTCGTTCCGGTGGGCGGCCATAACGTCATGGAGCCGGCCCTTTGTTCCGTGCCCGTTTGTTTCGGCCCCCATACCCGCAACGTGGCGGAAGCGGCGGAAGCCCTTTCGGCGGCCGGGGGCGGTTTTGGGATCGAGGGTCCGGGCCAGCTGCCGACGGTCTTCCGGAAACTTCTGGAACCGGGTTTTTCAAGGGAAGCCGGCGGAAAGGCTTTCCGGGCCGTAGCTTCCATGCGGGGGGCCACCGAGAGGACCGTCCGGCTTGTCTTGGACCATTGGCCGATGGCCGAAGCGTGAGTCGGCCCCGCCGGAATACCGGGCTTCCGGCTGTTTCAAAAGACGTTTTAAGGAAAAAGCATTGAACGATCTTGAAACCTCTTATTTAAGATTCCTCCATGACAGGCCCGCCACCTGGCGGGACCGGGTCCTTTTCTCCCTGCTCAAATTCTTCTCGTTTTTCTTCCTGGCCGGATGGTGGGCCCGGAAAACGGCCTACCGCTCGGGGATGCTGCGGCGCAGGCGCCTGACCTGCCCGGTGGTAAGCGTGGGAAACATCACCACCGGCGGAACGGGCAAGACGCCCGTGGTCATTGCCCTGGCCCGGCATTTTTGCGAGCAAGGGAAGAAAGTGGCGGTCTTGAGCCGGGGCTATGGAAGGACCCGGGGCCGGTCCGACCTGGTTTGGGTTTCGGACGGCCGGAAAATATTGGTCGAGCCGGGAGAAGGGGGGGACGAGCCGGTCTTGATCGCCCAAAGCGTGCCCCAAGCCGCGGTGCTGGTCTCGAGGGACCGCTACCGGGCCGGGCTCGAAGCCCTGCGGGAATTCAAACCCGACCTTTTCATCCTGGATGACGGCTACCAAAGGCGCTTTGAACTGCACCGGGACCTGGACATCCTGATCGTGGACGGCATCAATCCCTTCAGCACGGGATGGGTCCTGCCGGCGGGCCTTTTGCGCGAACCCCTGAGCGCCCTGGCCGAAGCCAACGTTTTCGTTTTGAACAAGGTCAACCTGGCGCGCAGCCCCGAGGATATCCGGACCGTCCTGCAAAGGAACAACCCCCGGGCCTACCTGGTGGAATCCTGCTACCGCCCCCTTTTCCTCAAGGACTTCCGGACCGGC
>JAICXI010000445.1 GCA_025980505.1 bacterium
ATCACCGTATTGGAGGGCACATAATGGGTCTTGTAGTAGGCCAAAAGCTTTTCCCGCGGGACTTCCCGGAGGATTTTCATGTCCCCGATCACGGGCCAGTGGTAGGGGTTCCGGTCGTAAAGGATCTTGAAAAGAAGCTCCCAGGACCAGCTCCAGGGATCGTCCTGCCGCATGCGCATTTCCTCGAAAACAACTTCCTTTTCCTTGGAAAGCTCGGCCGCGTCAAAGGTGGAATGCAGGTAGGCGTCAAACTCGATCTCGATGGCTTTTTCGAACTGGGAACTGGGCAGCACCACGTAAAAGCAGGTGTGCTCGAAACTGGTGAAGGCGTTCAAGTAGCCGCCGGCGGCTTCCACCTGGCGGGAGATTTCCCCCACGCCGCGTTCCTCCGTGCCCTTGAAGATCATGTGCTCGATCAAGTGGGCCATGCCCCGCTCGTCGGGGTTTTCGTCGATGGACCCGGCTTCCACCCAGAGGTTCAAGGACACGACCGGCGTGCTGTGGTCCTCCTTGACCAGGAGAACCGCGCCGTTGGCGAGTTTCGTTCGAAGGACGCCGTCGTTTTGGAATGTCGGGTTGCCATCGGTCATGGGATTATCCGGAACGAGAATGGTCCAACGCTTGGCCGGGCCTTCCTGGCCCGGGCTTCCTTCATCGGTAACGCCTTCCCTTTCAAGGCCGTAGGTGACGGCGGTTGATTTAAGCCATCGGTCCTTTCGAAAAGCGAAGGGACCGGAGCGGCGGAAACGCCGTTCCTCATTTTATCGAGAGGGCGGCTTCAATGAAATCAATACCGCTTCATTTATTTGGGGGCGGACTTTTCAAGTGATCAACGTGCGGGCCGGTTTCATTGGATAACCATTTACGGAAACCGGTGCGGCCATTCTTAATATTAATATTAATTTTTAAAAGAACTTTAAACGAAGGATGGTGCGGAAGGGGGGAGTTGAACCCCCATGAGGTTGCCCCCGCTAGCACCTGAAGCTAGTGCGTCTGCCAGTTTCGCCACTTCCGCGCTTGACGGTCACTTTTCCGTGAGGGGCTTGTGTCAAGAGAGCGCGTAGTATAGAGTAGCAGCCATGCCCTGTCAAGCAATGGCCTTGGTGGGTCCCTTTTGGTTCCGCCTTTGATTCGGCCCTCTTTTTCCCTCCGGTTTACCTGAAACGAGCGCCTCAAAGCAGAAACCGGATGACGGGTTTCCTTAGTTCAAACTCCTTGATTTGAATTGTGTAAACTTCTAAAAGAAAAATAAAGGAATAAACGTGTCAAGAAAACAAAGACGCAATAATTCGAGGCAAAGTAAAGACGGAAGATCCGGGCGCCACGACTTCCACCCGCGCCCCCAGGCGCATCATACCCGGTCCGGCCATTCCCCCGACTCCATCGAATTGGTGGGCGTGGTCCAGGCCAATGAAAAGGGTTTCGGCTTCTTCGTCCCCGAGGACGGTTCACAAGACGCCTTCGTGCCCCCGCGGGAAATGGACGGTGTTTTAAACGGCGACACCATCCGGGCCCGGGTTTCACCCGATCCCCGCAAGGAAGGCAAGCGGATCGCCGCCTTCGTGGGCGTCGTTAAACGCGCCCATTCCACCATGGTGGGTTCCCTTTTCAAGGAACACGGCCATTTCTACCTGAAGCCGGACGACACCCGTGTCACGCGGCCCGTCCTGCTGAAAGGCGATATGCCGGGACAGGCCGGCCAAAAAGCCGTGGCCAAGATCCTTAAATGGCCCGGCCGCGGGGACGGCATGGAGGGCCAGGTCGTTGAAATCCTGGGCATGCCGGACGAACCGGGCGTGGACATCAAAACCATCATCCGCAAATACCAATGGCCCGAAACCTTCCCCAAGCCCGTGGAAAGCCAGGCCCGGGCCCTGCCCGAGGACCCCACGCCGGCGGACTGGAAGGACCGTCTGGACCTGCGCAACATCCCCATCCTCACCATCGACGGGGCGGATGCCAAGGATTTCGACGACGCCATTTCCCTCCAAAAGGAATCCGGCGGGCGTTACCGCTTGGGAGTGCACATCGCGGACGTGTCCCACTACGTGAGGGAGGGCACGCCGCTGGACACCGAAGCCCAGGCCCGCGCCACCAGCGTTTACCTGGCGGACCGGGTGCTGCCCATGCTGCCCCACACCCTCTCGGACGGGCTTTGTTCCCTCAAGGA
>JAICXI010000010.1 GCA_025980505.1 bacterium
AACGGCAACCTCTTCGTGGCCGCGGGAAACACCCTCCAAAAACTCGACTCGGGAGGCCAGCTGACGGCCCAATGGGGCGGCCCGGGTTCGGGCCTGGGACAATTCACGGGCATCCTTTACATGCGGACGGACTCCCAGGGCGACCTTTACGTGGTCGATACGCTGATGAACGGCGGTGTTTCCACCGGCGGACGGGTGCAAAAGTTCGACAACAACGGGAATTTCCTGTGCTATTACCCGGATGGGGGAGGCTGGTTGCAGGGGCTTGCCTTCGGCTCCAACGGCCATTTGATGATGGTGGACGCCACCCAGGACCGGATCCTCGATTTTCTCCCTTGAGTTTCGTCCTTCTCCGGTAAGTTTCACCCAGGCAATGGAACCTTGGACCCCTTTTCCCGTCCCTCATTAGGGATGGCCAGGCCGGCCTGAAAAGATTAAACTCCCATCCCGTGAAGAAATCCAAACCCCTCACTTCCGAAGCCCAAGCCCTGCGTTACGCGGCCTGGCTTTTGAGCCGGCGCCCCTACAGCAGCGGGGAGCTGGAGGAGAAATTCCGCCGCCGCACCCTGCCACCGGAGATGGGGAGGAAGGTCCTCGACCGCCTGAAGGAAAAGCGCTATGTCGACGACCGGGATTTCGCCGAACAACTGGTTCGTTCCAAGACCGCGCAGGACTGGGGTCCCGCCAAGATCCGGGCCGCCTTTTATAAAAGACGCATCCCGCGGGACCTGGGGGAACGGGCCCTTTCCAATGCTTTCCCGGCCGCCCTGGAAAAGGCCAACGCCCGGCAACTTTTGACCCGGCAAAAAAGGCGGTTTTCCGCCAAAAACGATCCAAAGGCGTCCCGGGTCCGGCAAAAGGCCTTCGGATTCTTGGTGCGGAAAGGCTATTCTTTGGAAGCGGCCCGGCTCGCCGTTAGGGAGGTTTTCGGCTATAATTCCGAGCTTCCCAAGGACGATTGACCACCGAGTTACACCGAGTCGACAGAGTGAGACATTCTTTGTCGGATGGAATCCTGGATTTACTCCGGACAACTCCGTCCACCCTGTGGTGAAAAAGAATTTGAGCTTGAATGAGGTTTAAATGCCAGTCCCAACGACCGGAAGCGAAATCAGGCAGGCCTACCTGGACTTTTTCAAGTCCAAGAACCATAAGATCGTCCCGTCCTCCTCCCTGGTGCCCGAAAACGACCCGACGCTCCTTTTGTCCAACGCCGGCATGAACCAGTTCAAACCTTATTTCCTGGGGACGGTTCCCTTTCCCCACGCCGTGCCTTACGCGGCCTCCTGCCAGAAATGCTTTAGGACCGGCGACCTGGAGCGGGTGGGCTATACGGCCCGGCACCATACCTTTTTCGAGATGCTGGGCAATTTCTCCTTCGGCGGCTATTTCAAGAAGGAGGCCATCACCTGGGCCTGGGAATTCGTGACCGGGGTCCTGAAGCTCGACCCGTCCCGGCTTTGGGTGACGGTGTTCAAGGACGACGACGAGGCCATCGAGTTGTGGAAAAAGACGGCGGGTTTGCCCGCCGAGCGCATCGTGCGCATGGGCGAAGAATCCAATTTCTGGACCATGGGCCCCACGGGCCCTTGCGGCCCCTGTTCGGAAATTTACGTGGACCTGGCCCCGGAAAAGGGCGCGACCAGGAATTTCGAGGAGGAAGCTGAATCGGGCCGTTACCTTGAAATCTGGAACCTGGTCTTCACCCAATTCGACCGACAGGAAGACGGCACCTTGAAACCACTGCCCAAGCCCAACATCGACACGGGCATGGGGCTGGAGCGGGTGGCCAGCGTGATGCAGAAGGTCTCCTCCAACTTTGAGACGGATCTCCTGTCCCCCCTGATGGCGGCCGTGGCCAAGGTGGGGAACCTTTCCGACAGGGCCGACGGGTCCCAAACCTATACATCCCTCAAGGTCATCAGCGACCACCTGCGCGCCACCACCTTCCTCATCGCCGACGGCGTGCTTCCCTCCAATGAGGGCCGGGGCTACGTGCTTCGCCGCATCCTGCGCCGGGCCATCCGCCACGGCAAACTGCTGGGGCTGGACAAGCCTTTCCTTTCCCAACTGACGCTTGAAGTGGGAAAACTCATGGGCGGGGTTTACCCCGAAGTGGTGGACCGCAAGGAACACATCGTCAACGTGGTCAAGGCCGAGGAAGAGCGTTTTTACGAGACCCTGGCGGCCGGCACCGAACGCCTGATGGAAAAAATCGGGGACTTGAAAAAAGCCAATGCCACGCTGCTTTCCGGGGAGGACGCCTTCACCCTTTACGACACCTTCGGGTTCCCCCTGGACATCACCAAGGAAATCCTCAAGGAAAAGGGCCTTTCGGTGGACGAAAAGGGCTTCCAAACCGCCATGGAAGGCCAGAAGGAAAAGGCCCGCTCGGCCTGGAAGGGCAGCGGCGACGCGGTTCTTCCGGCCCTCTATAAGGAATTGGCCTCCAAGATTCCCGCGACCCAGTTCAAAGGGTACGAGAAGACCAAGGACCTGGGCCAAGTTTTGCAGATCGTGCGGGTGAAGGACCGCAAGCACGAACCGGTGGAAAAGCTCCAGGAAGGCGAATACGGTTTCGTGATCCTCAGCCAATCGCCCTTTTACGCGGAGAAGGGCGGGCAGGTCGGGGACAAGGGGGTGATCCAGGGGTTTAATTCCGCCGAAGTGTCCTGGGCGGACGTGCTGGATACCCAGATGGTTTCCGACACCTTGATCGGCCATTGGTGCTTCATGAAGCGCGGCAAGCTGGCGGCCGGACAAAAGGTCGAAGCCACGGTGGAAGAAAGCGAGCGCCGGGCCATCATGCGCAACCACACGGCCACCCACCTCCTTCACGCGGCCCTCCGGAAAGTGCTGGGCGCGCACGTGGGACAGGCCGGAAGCTACGTGGGGCCGGACCGGCTGCGGTTCGACTTCACCCATTTCGAGGGCCTCAAGCCCGGGCAATTGCTCCAGATCGAGAGCCTGGTCAACCAGCGCATCCTGGACAATATCGAGGTCACCAAGCAGGAAATGTCCTTCGACGAGGCCAAGAAGAAGGGCGCCCTGGCCTTCTTCAGCGAGAAATACGGGGAGCGGGTGCGGGTGGTGGATGTGCCCGGCTTTTCCACGGAGCTTTGCGGCGGCACCCACGTGGGCCGCACGGGCGACATCGGCTTGTTCAAGGTCACCAGCGAATCCTCGGTGGCCTCGGGGGTGAGGCGCATTGAGGCCGTGACCGGCGAGGGGTCGCTGGGGAGGGTCCACCAGGAAGAGGAAACCCTCAAGGAAATCGCCCAGCTCTTGAAAAGCTCGGACGCGGAACTGAAAACCAAGGTGCAGGCCCTCCTGGAGGAGGTCAAATCCAAGGACCGGGAACTGGTTTCCTTGAAGTCCAAACTGGCCGGGAGCCTGGTGGACGAGGTCCTGGGCAAGAAGAAGGACGTGAAGGGCGTGTCGCTGGTCGTGGCCCGCACCGATGAATTGGACGCCGAAGGCATGCGGCAATTGATCGATGCCTTGAAGGCCAAAATGGGGAGCGGCGTCATCGTGCTGGGAAGCGGTAAACACGACCAGATCGCCTTCATCGCGGGCGTCACCAAGGACCTGACGGCCAAGGTGAAGGCCGGGGACATCGTGAAGGAAGTGGCCAAGATCACCGGAGGGGGCGGCGGCGGAAGGCCGGACCTGGCCCAGGCGGGCGGCAAGGACGCTTCCAAGGTGGACGAGGCCCTCCGGCAGGTGCCGTTGATCGTGGAAAGGGCGGTTTCTTGAGAAGGCCCCCACTTGCCGGCTGCCGGCCATCCGCCAACGGCCGTCCTTCATGAAGCGGTGGTTAGGGCTTGACTTGGGGCATGTGCGCATCGGGGTGGCCCTGTCCGACCCCCTGGGCCTGACGGCCCAGCCCTTGGAGGTCCTGAGATCCGCCGGAACCCAGAAGGACCTCATGGCCATCGGCGAATTAGTGAACCGCCACGAAGTCACCCAAGTCATCGTGGGCCTCCCTTTTAACATGGATGGCACGGAGAGCTCCACCACCCAAAAAGTCAGGGAGTTCACCGGGAAGCTCGCCGGACGGCTGAATATCCCGGTTTTCTTCGTGGATGAACGCCTTACCAGCAAGCAAGCGGAGCGCCTGATGATCGAAGGGGGCGCGAGCCGGGAAAGCCGCAGGGAAAAAATCGACAAGGTGGCTGCGGCCCTGCTGCTGCAATCGGCCCTGGATGGGGCGTCCCTGATCCCGGTGGAAAGGCCGTAAAACCTGTATCCAATGAGGGTGACTCTCTTTAAAGATGTTGAATTCTCGGGAGCGATTTAATTCCCTTTTTTTCTCGAGAGGAGAGTGAGGTTGAAAAGGGACCGATCGTCTTAACTATCCCGACTTTATTGAGGATGGGATGGATAAAAACCGGGAGTTCTTCAAAAACTTTGAACCCTCAAGGGGAGAGGGTTGGGGTGAGGATACCTGTTGTTGATCCGCTTTAGAAAAAACATCAAAGAAGAGTTCATCGTCTCACTTTGGGGGAGCGACAGGATTAAACATCATGAGAGGCAAGGCACATAAAAAACCCTCGCGTTCCCTGCGCCGGGATCAAACGGAAACCGAGAAAAAATTATGGAGCCGTTTACGATCCGGCCGGTTCCTGGGGATCAAGTTCAGGCGGCAACTGCCTTTAGGACCCTAGGTTGCTGATTCTTGTTGTTTGGAGAAAAAACTGATTGTTGAACTGGATGGCGGCCGGCATTTGGGCAACCAGCAGAAAGATAACGAAAGGACGGAGTTCCTCGAAAGGGAAGGATTCCAGGTCATTCGTATCTGGGACCACGAGGTTCTTTCGGACTTTGAAGGTTCCTTGGAATATATTCGGAAGCACATTGGAAAGTCACCCGATCCCTCCCCCCTTGAGGGGAGGGAGCTAAAACAGGATGCAACCCATGAAAGTCCTTAAAATTTATGGAATCGCCTTCCTCGCCGGCTTCCTAGCCTTTGCCTTTATCTTCATCCCGACCTTTTTCTTCCCGGGGCCCGAGGTGGACATCCCGGTGTACTCCAAAAATACCGCCCGGGAGATCGCCCGCAGCCTGGAGCAAAAAGGCATCCTCCATTTCCCCCTGCCGTTCCGCGTGCTGGCCAAGATCACCCACGCGGACCGCAAGCTCAAGGCCGGCCTCTACCGCATGAGCCCCCGCATGAGCTTATGGGGTGTTTTGACCACCCTGTCGGAAGGGCGAAGCGAACTCCTGGCCCTGAAGGTTCCCGAGGGCTATACCACCGAACAAATCGCCCAGGAGTTGGAAAAAATGAAGGTCGTCACGGCGGCGGATTTCCTCAAGGCTTCCCAGGAGCCGCAGTTGTTAAAGGAACTGGGGATTCCCGGCCCCAGCGCGGAAGGCTTCCTGTTCCCGGAAACCTACCGGGTGCCCATCGGGGCGGACGCCAAGGCCCTGGTGGAACTCATGGTCCGCCAGTTCGACGATTCGGTGGACGACGATTTCGAGCACCGCTGCCGGTTAAGGGGACTGACGCCCTACCAGGCGGTCATCCTGGCTTCCATCGTGGAAAAGGAAGCCCGGTTGGACGAGGAAAGGCCCATGGTGGCGGGAGTGATTTACAACCGCCTGCACAACAAGATGCGGCTGGAAGTGAACGCCACCCTCAACTACGTTTTGACCAACAAGCGAGCCTGGCTCACCAATGAACAGCTCGGCACCAAGTCCCCTTACAACACCTACCAGCACCGGGGCCTTCCGCCCACCCCCATCTGCAACCCCGGAACGGCTTCCATTGAGGCGGTCCTCAACCCCGCCCAGGTGCCCTTCCTTTATTACGTGGCCCAGGGCGACGGTTCCCATCTTTTCGCCGCGACCTTCGAGGAACACCAGAAAAACGTCCTGCTGGCCAAGCGCATCCGGCGGGCCAAGAAATACAAGTCCCGAAGCAATTGAAACCGAACCCGGGGAACCTCCGCCCCGTCCCGGCGATCCAAGGCTTTAAATGACCCCCTCCCCGGCCGCCGATAAGATTTTTGAAGCCAATCTCTGGAAGCTCAACGCCGTCCGCATGTTGTTTTGGATGCACTTTTTCGGACCCGTGCTGGTGCCCTTTTTCACCCAGTGGGGGGGGCTGCGGCTGTCGCAGGTCTTTTACTTGAACGCCTGGTTTTTCTTCTGCAATTTTATTTTTGAAGTCCCCACGGGCGCGGCGGCGGATTTCCTCGGCCGCAAGGCTTCCTTGGCCCTCGGGGCCCTGCTGGGGTCGGGCGCGGCCTTCCTTTATACCAGCCGCCCCCTCTTCCTTGTCTTTTTGGCGGCGGAAGCGGTTTTTGCGCTGGCCTTCACCTTCCACTCGGGCGCGGACGAGGCCCTGGCTTACGACAGCCTGGCGGTCCTGGGGCGGGAAGGCCAATCCAAGAAAATATTGTCGAGGATGGAATCCTTCAAGTTGGGCGGGATTTTATTCGCGTCCCTGACCGGGGGATTCATCGCGGACCGTTGGGGTTTGGCCGCGCCCCTGCGGGCCACCGGCGTCGCCATTTTCGCGTCCTTTTTCATCATCCTTTTGATCCGCGAGCCGGGGGTCCGAAAACGCGCGAAAAACCGGGCCGCCTATCGGGACGTCCTCCGGGAAGGAGTCCGTTTTTTCACGGGCCATCGGATCCTTTGGATCCTGACCCTGGAGGCGGCCGCGGTGAACGCCCTGGCCTGGTGCGTCATCTGGCTGAACCAGCCCCTTTTGCTGCAAAGCGGCTTGCCGTTGAAATATTTCGGGGTGGTCCAGGCCTTGTCGGTGGCCGGGGAAATCCTGCTTCTTTCCCACGTGGCCTTCTTCGAAAGGCTTTTCGGCTCCAAACGGGGCTTGCTGGCCGGCGGAGGCCTGCTGGCGGGCGCGGCTTTCCTGGTCCTCGGATGGGCCCGTTCCTTGTTCCTCGTGATGCCGGCCATCGTGCTTGCCTTCACCTTCGGCTTGACCCGCCTGCCGCTTTTCAGTTCCTACATGAACAAATACATCCCCTCGGATAAAAGGGCCACCGTTATTTCCACGTCCTCCATGATCCGCACCCTGGCCCTCTTCCTCTCCATGCTGGCCGTGGGGAAAGGCCTGGACCACCGGTCCATTCAAACGGCCGCCATCGCCGTGGGTTCATGCCTGGTGGCCCTTTCGGTCTTTTCCCGCATCGAGGAAAAGCACCTGATAGACTAACGGCCATCCTGGATCCAGGGTTTTCTCCGGGACACCCGCATTTCCCTTGCGGGAAGGGGTTTCCTGCCTTAATTTACAGGCATGTTGACGAAGGGCGGAACGCGGGGCAAAAGACTCCCCGCCCCCTCCGGGGGGAAGGGGCCCGCGGTTTCCCGACGAAAACGATTGGTTAAGCGCACAGCCCCCTTTCCGTTGAACGGAGAATCGACCCATGATGATCCAGGCCTTCCACCTTACGAAAATCCATCCCTCGGGTGTCAAGGTCCTGGACGACGCTTATTTCTCGGCCCCCGAGGGTTCTTTCGTGGTGGTGGTGGGGGAAAGCCGGACCGGCAAAAGCACCTTCCTTAAGATGCTGGGCGGCGAGGAGAAACCCACGTCCGGCGTCCTCAAGATCGACCATAAGGATATCTACCACCTTCCGGAGCCGGAACGGCGCCGGTGGCTTTCCGACGTGGGGATGGTTTTCCCGGACCTGAAACTTTTCCCCGACAAGACCGTGGAGGAAAACATCCACTTCATCCTCCAGGTCAAAGGCGCTTCCGGGGACGGTGAGAAGGAAGCCATCGTCCAACTGCTCTCCAGGGCGGGCCTGGCCGCCAAGGTCCAATCCAGGCCCGCGGACCTCTCCTCCGGCGAACAACGCATGCTGCTGGCGCTCCGGGCGATGATTTTCAGGCCCCGGCTCCTTTTGGCGGACGAGCCCTTCCAGGGATTGGACGGGAAGGCTTTTTCCACCTTGTTCCATTTTTTCGCCGAACTCAACAAGTCCGGCAGCACGGTGGTGGTTTCGACCCAGCAAGCCTCCCTGATGGAAGAGGCGGGAAAGAACGGCATGGGAGCTTCCATCCAATGGGTCAAACTGGAGAACGGCAAATTCCTTCCCCTGGAGGCGGTGGCGTGAACGGTTTTTCCAGGCTGTTCTTCGTTCTGAAGGAGGGGTTTCTCCAGTTCCTGCGGACGCGCGGCTTGTCCACGGCCGTGGTGGTCATCGTGGCCGCCACCCTCCTTCAATTGTCCCTTTTTCTCGGCCTTTCCCGGGTCCTGGACCGGGCCCTGGTTTCGGCGCGGGAAAAATTCGAAATGGCCGTTTTCCTCTCCCCTTCGGCGGAGGCTTCGGACCTGAAGCGGATCCAGGACCTGCTCAATTCCGATCCCCGGGTGGCGTCGGCCAAGCTGGTGACCAAGGACCAGGCCCTGGAGGAATTCCGGAAGGATCCCGAAATCGACAAGATGGTCCAGGCCCTGGGGGAAAACCCCCTGACCGATTCCTTCACCGTCGCCTTGAAAAAGGACGCGTCGGGGAAGCTGGACGACCTGGCCTCCCGGCTCAAAAGCGACCCCCAAGTCGAGGAAGTGGATTACGGCAAGAACGAGTGGGAAACAGTGGCCAACCTGAGCCGGATCGTCCGTTGGGTGGGATTGGCCGTGGGAGGCTTCATTTTTTTAACGGCGCTTTTCATCGTCTCCAACACGCTGACCCTGGCCCTTTGGGCCCGCCGGGAGGACATGATCCTTTTGGCCCGCATGGGGGCCCCGACCTGGATGCGCTGGGGTCCCTATCTGTGGGAAGGGATCCTTCAGGGCTTCCTAGGGGGGGTGGTGGTGGTGGCCTTGCTGGAAGTAATCCGGCACGGGGCCGGTCCGGCCCTGCAGAAATACGGCGGGATCGACATCCTGTTGGGCCTTCCACCGGAGGAATGGCGGAGCCTTTATTCCACCTTGGTCCTTTTGGGGGTGGTTCTGGGGGTTTTCGGAGCTTTCCTGGCCCTTCAAAAGAAGTGGGTGAGGGAACTGTCCTAAAAAAAGAGAATCCTGAATTAGGAATTATGAATTTTGAATTGTGGAAGAATCCGCGGGACGGGTTCTGTTTTCTTAAAATAAACGAAGCAAAGGTCAGGAATTTTCACGAAGTGAAAATGTCCACAATTCACAATCCACGATTCAAAATTCAAAATTTGCTTTTCTTTGCCTTCCTCCTCCTGCCTTTCCCGCTTCCCCTTGGCGCCCAGGACGCGCCCGCCGCCCCGGCCGCCGATGTGGGCCAGATCAAGAAAAACCTCCATCAGAACAAGAAGGACCTGGCCGACATCGAGCAAAAGCTGAAGAAGGCCAAGGAGAAACAACGGCAGGCCCAACTCAAGGAAAAACACGTTTTGAACCGGCTCCAGCAGGTGGACCAGGTATTGGGGCGGCTCCAGCGGGAAAAGGAATCCAACCAGGAATACCTGGAGGCCACCCGGCAGCACTTGGAGCGGCTTCAAAGCAGTATCGGCGACAATCGTCTCCAATTGGGCCAAGACCGGGAACTGCTCAAGCGCAGGCTCCGGGACCTTTACCGCATGTCCTTCCGGACCCCTTTTTTAGGGGGCATCCTGGATTCGGAAAGCTTCGGGGACCTGGCCCGGAAATTGAAATTCGAAATGCTCCTGGCGGAAAGCAACGGGAAGCTTTTGGATCAAACCCTGGAGAACGAGCGGAAATTGGAGCATTCCTCCAACGAATGGTCGAGGGCCCAGGACCGCAAGCAAAGGCTGGTTTCAGCCTTGAGTCGGCAGCAGTCCAACTATTCCCGGGAGAGGAAGAACCGCAGCCGTTTGCTGACCTCCATCCAGCACCAACAAGCCATGACGGAACAAACGATCTCGGACCTGAGCGAGGCGGCCCAGGCGCTCCAGTCCAAAATCTCCCTCTTCCTCAAACAGGCCGCCGACGCCCAGAAACAATCCTCCTGGACGCCGGCCGGGAACGGTTTGATGGTGAAGCGTGGCAAGGTACCTTGGCCCGTATCCGGCCAAATCATCTCGTTCTTCGGCAGGCACAGGAGCCGCGAGCTGTTCAATGCGGTAGTCGACAACTCCGGAATCCAGGTCCGGGCGGCCCCGGGGACGCCCTTCCACGCGGTGGCCGCGGGCCTGGTGCGTTACGCCGACTGGTTCAAGGGCTATGGAAAGTTGGTGATTTTGGACCATGGGCAGGGGTATTATTCTCTCTACGCCCAGGCCGCCGAATTGAACGTCTCCGAGGGCGAAAAGGTGGCCGCGGGACAGATCCTGGGGACGGTGGGGGATACGGGGTCGCTGGTGGGAACCAGTCTGTATTTTGAAATCCGCAAAAACGGAGTTCCGCAAGACCCCTTGCATTGGTTGAAGCACCGACAATAAAATCAGACTTCATCCTGGATTCGAGTTTTCAGTTGCCGGCTTTTTTTAATCGACGATTAAAAAAACCCTTCACTTGAAACGAAGAACTCAAAACTTAAAACTTTAGCCTGCTTGGAGGAATTTATGGACCGCCGCCCGTCGTTGCTGACAACGGCCTTTTTATTGATCGCCCTTTCGGGAGTGAGTTTCGCCGCCGGTGCGGCCACCCAATCGGCCACGCACAAGGAAAACAACGAGGAGGTCTACAAATACCTGAACCCCTTCGTGGACGCCCTTTCCATCATCCGGGAAAAGTACGTGGACGTGGACAAGACCGACCCCAAGACCCTGATTTACGGCGCCTTGCAGGGCATGGTCAATACCCTGGACCCCTTTAGCCAGTTCATGCCGCCCGAGGACTATAAGGAAATGCAGACCGAAACCTCCGGAAAGTTCGGCGGGCTGGGCATCGAGATCGCCATCAAGGACGAACGCCTTACGGTCATTTCCCCCATTGAGGGCACACCCGCGGACCGGGCCGGCATCAAAGCCGGCGACAAGATCGTCAAGATCAACGACGAACCCACCGACAACATGACCATCAACGACGCGGTCAAGCGCCTGCGCGGGAAGGTGGGCACCAAGGTGGCCATTACCATCGCCCGGGAAGGGATGGCCGAGCCCTTCAACGTCTCGCTGGTCCGGGACGACATCAAGATCGAAAGCATCCACTCCTACATGCTGCCCCACGACATCGGGTACGTCCGCATCACCGAGTTCATCGAGAACACCACGGACGACTTCGTCAAGGCCGTGGAAAACCTCCAAAAACAGGCCCCGCTGAAGGGGCTGGTCATCGACCTGCGCAACGACCCGGGCGGCCTTTTAAACGAGGCGGTGGGGGTTTCGGATTATTTCGGCAAAAAGGGCGACATGATCGTATCCACCAAGGGCCGCAGCGAGAACCAAACCCAGGAATTCCACGCTTCGGACGGGGAGAAATTCGACAGGAAGGAACCCGTGGTGGTAATGGTCAACGAGGGAAGCGCCTCGGGCGCGGAAATCGTGGCGGGCGCCCTCAAGGACTGGAAAAGGGCGGTCCTCATCGGCTCCAAGACCTTTGGAAAGGGGTCGGTGCAGACCATCCTGCCGCTGGACAACAGCGATGGGGCGGCCCTCCGGCTCACCATGGCCAAGTACTACACCCCTTCGGGCGTCTGCATCCACGGCATCGGCATCGAGCCGGACCTGGACTTGCGGAACCACGACCTTTCCGAGTCCACCATCCGGGTTTACAGCAAGCAAATGGTGGAGAAGTTCGCCACCCAGCTCATCAAGGAAGGCGTGGACGCGGATAAAAGCACCGAGATCACTCCGGCGATCATGGAGCGGTTCGACGCCTATTGCCTGAAGAACGTCAAGAAGATCGACAAGGAAGAATTGAAAAAAGACCACGACTACCTGAAAAACAGCCTCTATGTGGAACTGATCCGCCAGAAGCTGGGGGAAAAGGACGCCCGAAAGCTGGCGGTGCTGCGCGACCCGCAGGTTTTGGTGGCCGAACAAATCGTTGAGAACGGCGGCAAGATCAGCCGGCAATTGTTGGCCCAATACCCCAAACGCAAGGACACGGGAATCGCCGGGGAAAAGAAGCTCGAGCAGGAACGCGCCCAGAAGAACGGCTCGGACGACGGCCAGGATCCGAAAAAAGACGATCCGGATGACCAACCGAAAGACGGGAAATAAGGCGGGCTTTGGGCTTTTCCAACGGGCAAGGGGGCGGTCTCCGGGCTTCTATGACGGTCCTCCTGGCTTCCGGCTTGGCCCTGGCGGTCGTGGCCGCGGCGATCTGGCGTTACCTCCAGCCGCCGCCGGCCGGACAGGGGCCGCTCCCGACGCTGCCGGCCGTTCCCTCCGCGGCTTTCCCGGGTGACCCGGCCGAGGCCACGGAAAAACTCCTTCAAACCCTGAACCAAAAGCTGGAATCCCTCGACTTGTTGAAGCTCCTTTCCCGCGAAGTTGAAACCCGGTCCGCCACGGTCCGGGGAAAGGCCTTCCCCACCTACCGGGAACAGTTCCGCCTGCCCCTGCGTTACTCGGCCGGCGAGCTGGCCCGGGTGTTGGACGACGCGGGGCGGGCGTTGGGGGCCCGATTGGCGTCCCAGCCCGCCACGGTTTACGGGAACGACGGCAGCATCCGTTACGATTGTTCGTTCGTTTACGATTCCGAATGG
>JAICXI010000141.1 GCA_025980505.1 bacterium
CCAGGTTTTTTTCTGCCTGATCGTCACCCTGGCCCTGGTGACCTCCCGGGGCTGGATCGAAGAAACCCCCCGCCGCCTTCCGGACCGTCCTTCGTCCCTGCGCGCCTGGGCCGCCTGGACCACGGCCCTCACCTATCTCCAAATCCTGGTGGGGGCGGTGACCCGGCACAGCGGGGCGGGCCTGGCCATTCCGGACTTCCCGACCAGTTTCGGGCAGGCCCTTCCGCCCGACTGGTCGCCCTGGGTGGCGCTGCAGTTCAGCCACACGCGCGTCGGCGCCTTTATCGTCCTTCTTTTCGTGACGCATACGGCTTACCGCTTTTGCTTCCACTTCCCGGAGGAAAAGGCGCTCTTCGGGCCGGCCGCCACGGCCGGGCTGTTGGTGTGGGTCCAATGCTTCCTGGGACTGTTGATCCTCCTGACCCAAAAGGCCGTCGTTCCCACGTCCCTCCACGTCCTGGTGGGGGCCGCCACCCTGGCCGCCATGCTGGTGCTGACCTTGAACAGTTATCATTTATTGAGGAAGGCTTGACCACGAAGACCCAAAGCCACGCTGGGAATTTTTTTCACGATTCATTTTTTTCCCCGCGCTTCCGCGCCCCCGCGGCTCCGCAAGGGGTCGCCCCGTGAAAAACCTAAGGGATTACGTCACCCTCACCAAGCCCCGGTTGAATTTCCTGGCCCTCCTGACCACCGCGGCGGGTTTTTACATGGGCAGCCCCCGGCCGGTAAACGGCTGGCTCCTTTTGTTCGCCGTGCTGGGTTCCACGGGGGTGGCGGCCGGTTGCGGGGCCTTGAACCAGTGGTTCGAGGCGGATACGGACCGGCGCATGACGCGCACCCAAAGAAGGCCGCTGCCTTCCGGCCGCATCGGGAGCGGCCACGCCTTCTGGTTCGGCCTGGCCCTGTCGGCGGCGGGGCTCCTGGTGCTTTTTTTCGAGGTCAATGAGCTGGCGGCTTTCCTGGGCCTGTCGGCCCTGGTGAGCTATGTGGTGTTTTACACGCCCCTGAAAAAAATCACGTCGCTTTGCACGGTGGTGGGCGCCGTGCCCGGCGCCATCCCGCCGCTCATGGGATGGGCGGCGGCCCAGAACCAGATCGGCCCGGGGGGCTGGACCCTTTTTTGGATCCTCTTCCTATGGCAGATGCCCCATTTCCTGGCCATCGGCTGGATGTACCGGGAGGATTACGCGCGGGCCGGTTTCCCCATGCTGTCCGTCATCGACCCCAAAGGTGGAACCACCGGACTCATGGCCGTGGCCTACAGCTTCGCCCTCCTGCCCGTGTCCCTGATCCCGGCCTACCTGCGGATGACCGGGCAGGTATATTTTTGGGTCGCTCTTGTGTTAAGTTTGACCTTCCTGGTTTACGCTTTTTTGATGGCCCGGCATAAGACCCTCCGCCACGCGCGGGGGCTTTTCTGGTTCTCCATCACCTATCTGCCCGTCCTTTTCATGGTGATGGTGCTGGACAAGGCTTGAGGAATGAAACACAGGGTTGCACGCAGACATGCGGGGTAAAAGGGAAAGGCCCGGATTGAAAAACATCCAACAGGAAGCGGGTTGGACGGGCTTCGCGTTGAATAGGGTCCGCTGTTGCCGGAATAATACGCGAAACGGGAAAAGCGACTTTGCCATACTCCGTGTAACTCTGTTGACTCCGTGGTGAAAAGGCTTTCGTGGAAAACATCGTCGAAGTGGACAACCTAACCTACCGTTACGGGGACAAGGTCGCGTTGGCGGGGATCAGTTTTTCCGTGGCCCGGGGCGAGATCTTCGGTTTCCTCGGCCCCAACGGCGGGGGCAAGACCACCACCTTTAAAATCCTCTCCACGCTTTTTTCCTCCGGACCGGGCCAGGTACGGATATTCGGCAAGGACCTGGTCCGGGAACGCATCGCCATCCGCCGGAAAATGGGAATCGTGTTCCAACTGCCGGCCCTGGACAAGAAACTGAAAGTGAGGGAAAACCTGGCGCACCAGGGGCACCTTTACGGCATCGCGGGCCGGGACCTCAAGCGCCGCATCGACCGGGACCTGGAGAGGCTGGGGCTGGCCGACCGGGCCGACGACCGCGTGGAAACCCTCTCGGGCGGCCTCCAGCGCCGGGTGGAACTGGCCAAGGCCCTTTTGAACGACCCCGAACTCATGATCCTGGACGAGCCGTCCACGGGATTGGACCCCGCCGCGCGCAGGGAGTTCTGGAACAACCTGGAATCCCTCCGCCGCGACCAGGGCATGACGGTCCTGGTGACCACCCATTACCTGGAGGAGGCGGACCGCTGCGACCGGCTCCTCATCCTGGACGAGGGCCGGGCGGTGGCCCTGGGGCACCCCGAACAGCTCAAGTCGGAAATCGGCGGGGAAGTGCTGCGGATCCGGGCCAAGGACCCGGACGGTTTCTCCAACCGGGTCACGGAAAAACTGAAAGTGAAGACCTTGAAGGTTGGGGGGCTGGTCCAAATCGAGGAACCCAAGGCCCATAACCTGGTGGCCCCGCTTTTGGAGGCCTTCCCCGAGGAAGTCCTTTCCCTGACGCTGGGGCTGCCCACCCTGGAGGACGTCTTCATCCACAAGACCGGCCGGCGTTTTTTGGAAGAAAGGGAATAGGACTGATGAATTTTTGGATGGCGGTTTACACACTTTGGCAGAGGGAACTGGTGCGGTTCTACCGCGTCCCCAGCCGTTGGTTCGGCGCGGTGGGCACGGCCCTGCTTTTCTGGGCGGTCTTGGGCACGGGCCTGGGCGGGGCGGCCTACCGGGCCTACTTTTTCCCCGGCACCATCGTCATGAGCATGATGTTCACCTGCATTTTCTCCACGGCCTCCATCATCGAGGACCGGCAGGCGGGGTTCCTCCAATCGGTCATGGTGGCGCCGGTGGCGCGGGCGGCCATCGTCATGGGCAAGATCCTGGGGGGCGCCACCCTGGCCACCCTGCAGGGGTTGCTCATCCTGGTTTTCGCCGGAACCGTGGGCGCGGTTTTCCAGTGGGGCCCCTGCCTGGGCATGCTGGGCTCGCTTTTCCTGATCTCCTTCGTGGTGACCGCCATGGGTTTCTGGCTGGCCTGGAAGATCGAATCCACCCCGGGCTTCCACGCCATCATGAACATGGTGCTGCTTCCCATGTGGATGGCCTCGGGCGCGATCTTCGCGGCCAGCCCTTCGCCTTGGCTCAGGTTCTTCATGACCATCAACCCCTTCACTTACGGCGTGGCGGGCGTGCGCCGGGGGCTTTTCCCCACCGCGGATTTGGGGCAGGTGCCCTCCCTTTCCCTTTGCCTCACCGTGCTGGCGGGGGCGTCCCTTTTCTTTTACGCCCTTTCCTCCTGGGTGGTCGAGAAAAGCGACGAAAGAAGGTGACCGTGAAAAAATCCCTTTTCCAATGGGCCGTCCTGGCGGCGGCCGTGGCGGCCCTGGCCGTCCTGGGGTTCCGGGTGCTGGCCTCCCGCCCCTCGGACAAGTTCCTGAAGCCCGTGCAAAAGGCCCCGGCGTTTTCCTTCCGGGACCGCAGCGGCCGGACCTTCGCCAGCTCGGAGCTGGCGGGGAAGGTCTGGGTGGCGGATTTCATCTTCGCCCATTGCGCGGGCTCCTGCCCCTTCTTAAGCCAGCAGATGAGCTTCGTGCAAAGGGACTGGAAGGGCAACCCGGACCTGAAGCTGGTCACCTTCACCGTGGACCCCGAGCGCGACACGGTGGCGGCCTTGAAACAATACGCCGACGATTACCACGCCTTGGAAGACCAGTGGTTCTTCCTCACGGGCCGGAAAAAGGACCTGTACCGGGTCATCCGGGAAGGCTTCAAGGTGCCGGCCCTGCAGGATTTCCAGGGCGGGCCCGGGTTTGAGTTCATCCACAGCACGGCCCTGGTGCTGGTGGACGCAAAGGGAATGATCCGGGGCTTTTACGACGGACAGTCGGACGCGGAGGTCCAAAAGCTCCACCGGGACATCCGGTACCTCATGAGCTCCCGGAGCCACGCGTGAGCGTTGGAATGCTCCCCACCTTGAACGCCTGCCTGAACGGCCTGGGCGCCGTCCTGCTCCTGACGGGCTATTGCTTCATCCGCCTGGGGAACCGCGCCGCCCACCGTTTTTGCATGGTCGCGGCCTTCGGGGTTTCCATCCTGTTCCTCGTTTCCTACCTGGTGCACCACGCCCTGGCCGGCGTCTTTTACTACCAGGGGCAGGGGTGGGCCAGGACCCTTTACCTGGTCATCCTCACCACGCACACTTTCCTGGCGGTCCTGGTGCCGGTGCTGGCCGTCCTCACCTTGCGCCGGGCCCTGAAAGGCGACTTTGTCCGCCATAAAAAAATGGCCCGCGTCACCTTCCCCATCTGGCTTTACGTGTCGGTGACCGGGGTGGTGGTCTACCTCATGCTTTACCGCGGCTGGCTGCAGTAAACCCGGAAAGAAAGGCCTATCCCCGGGTGGATTGTTCCGGGCGGCCTCCTTAAGATGGGGTTATCTTCCCGCGAGGTGAAAACATGAACGTCAGCGAAAAGGAAATGGCGGAAATCGTCAGGAACGCCGGGACCGTGGCCGTGGAAGGCATGCAGGACGAAAGCAAGGCGGACCGAGCCGCCTACCGGATCCCCGCCATGCTCAAGGAACGGGGCATCCGGCTTTACCCCGTGAACCCCAAAATCCAATCCTCCCTGGGCGAAAAAGCCTACGCCTCCCTCAAGGAGGTCCCGGTGAAGGTGGATATCCTGGACGTGTTCCGCCGACCCGACGTGATACCCGCCCTGGCCGAGGAAATCATCGCCCTTCCTCCGGAAAAACGCCCCGCGGTCGTGTGGCTTCAAACCGGCATCACCCATCCGGAAGCGGAAGCCAAGCTGGAAAAGGCCGGGTTCAAAGTGGTTTCGGACGCCTGCCTGGGGGTACTGGCCTCCAGGGTGAGGCCGAAAGTTTAACCACGGCCCGGAGCGGGGAAAATGAAGACCCGGGTTTTGCCTGCCCCGTGAATCCCGCACGACCCCGCGGCCCAGGATTGGCGCGGATTGAAAAAACGCCGCAAAGGCGTAGGGTGTGACACGGCGGATAGGCCGACCGCGTGAAGTGGAACCAATTCAACCAAGGCGGTGCCTTTGAAAAAGCGCCTCTTCCTTATCCCCCTGATGGCCCTGCTTTCCACCCCGGCCTTCCCAGCCAAGTGGCCCGCTCCCGCGGGCTACGTGAACGATTACGCCCGCGTGATCCCCGCCGACCAGGTCCAGGGCCTGGAAGACTTCCTCGCCCAAGTGGAGCAAAAAACCGGGGCCCAAATCACGGTGGTGACGGTTCCCTCGGTGGAGGGCGGCGACATTGACGGCGCGGCCGTGGACCTTTTCAAGGCCTGGGGTGTGGGCCGCAAGGGGAAGGATAACGGCTTGCTCCTCCTGGCCGCCATCCAGGACCGCAAAGCGCGGATCGAAGTGGGGTATGGGCTCGAAGAGGTCATCACGGACGGCGACGCGGGGAGCATCCTCCGCCTCGACGTCTTTCCTTTTTTCAAGCAAGGGGATTACGGCCAGGGCCTGGTCAATGGCGCTTATGCTTTGGCCCAACAGATTGCGCAAAGCAAGGGGGTTTCCCTGGGGGGGCCGGCCGCAACCACCCTACCGGGGGGGGAGAATAGCGGTAGGCTGGGCTTTTGGGCCACAATCGCCTTATTCTTGTTCCTGTTCATGCTCCTTTCCTTTCTCAACCGGAGGAGCCGGGGTGGTTTCTGGGGCGGCGGTTTTTACGGCGGCGGATGGGGGGGCGGAGGCTTTGGCGGCGGCGGC
>JAICXI010000032.1 GCA_025980505.1 bacterium
CCGACCTGGCCGAGCAGTTGATCAAGGACGAAGTGAACATGGAATGGGTATGCTGTACCCGCGCCAACCTGACCGACGTCCCCTCGCTCAAGATGATGCGCCAATCGGGCTGCCGTGAGTTGGCCGTGGGCATCGAGAGCGGGGACGAGAAAATCCTGGAAACCATCAACAAGGGCGTCAGCAAGGCGGAAATCGCCCAATGCGCCTCCGCCTGCAAGGAAGCGGGCATCCTTTTTTACGGCATGACCATCTGCGGCCTGCCCGGCGAGACCGAGGAAACCTGGCGCCGCACCATCAACTTCATCAAGGAAATCGACCCCTTCTACACCCAGTTCTGCTTCTCCACGCCCTTTCCCAACACCGAGATGTACCCCTTTTACGAGAAGAACGGGTACCTGAACCACAAGGATTGGTCCCAGTATTCGCCCCTGGCCCCCACGCCGGTCATCCGCACCGAAGCCCTGACCACGCAGGACTTGATCCGCCTGCGCCGGGAAGCCTACCGGGAAGTGTTGTTCCGCCCCAAATATTTATTGAGCAAGATCCGCCTGACCGACCCCCTTTGGAACTTGAAGGGCGGCTGGGAACTCGCCAAGCGCGGCGCCGCGGTGCTCACCGGCCGCGATGTCAGGTAACCTTCAGCCTATTTCGAAATAAAACCTCGCCCCCGTTCAAATCCCCCGGCTTTAAAAAAGCTGAAAAATATTTTAAAAATTTCCAAAAACCTTCGGTTTCACGAATCATCAATGCCCGCCCCCCTCTCGCCGACCGACGGGCCTTATGTTATACTTTGACTGTCCGTCGCAGAGCCGTCCATTGTCAAATCCTGTGAAAGCGCCCGAACTTTTCGACATGACACCCAACTCCCGCCTTTTCCTTGTGTTGAACCTGCTTTCCGCCCTCGGTGCCCTTTCTCCTCTGGGGGCCCAGACCCCCACGCCCACCGCCACCCCATTCAACAGCTGCTCCAACACCCTCTCGGTTTCAAAGAACGTCTTCTACCCCTCGAACGGCGAAACCGTCGACCTCAACGTCAACCTCTGTGAGAACGGCAACTACCAGCTCGATGTCTTCAATTCAGCGGGCGAATTGGTCCGGGTGTTAAGGAGCAGCGGGGACCAGGCGGCATTCCAGGAACAGGTCGCCTGGGACGGCAAGAATACCCAAGGGGAGGTCGCGGCTTCGGGGATTTACGTCATCCGTTACACCAATCCTACCGATGCCCTCGAGGCCAAGGTCATCCTCATCCACTAAACTAAGCCTTCCCAGCCGTGATTTAGGACCCGTCTCCACCCTTGAATTGGTAAAATAACGGCCATCCTTGCCAATCCCCCTATCGGACGGTTCGCCATATCTCCCAGGACCTATCGCCCCCAAACGCCGCTTCAGCTGCTGGTCTTTTCCGCCAAGGGCGGCGGCACCGGATGCGCTTTACGGGCCCTTTACATCACCCGGGCCTTCCAAAAGAGGGGCCACCGGGCCCGGTTCGTCCAACCCATTCCCTCCCTCCCCTTCTGGCTGGACATGGTCCTTTCCACCTTTTATTACTTCCTCGTTTCCCTCTTCCTTCGATCGGACGCGGTGCTGTTGGTGAAGCCCTATCCCACGGCCGTGCCGGCCCTTTGGGTCCAGCGCCGCAAGGGAGCCCGGGTGGTGATCGACGTGGACGACCTGGATTACGCCTATAGCCGGGGTTGGTTCAGATCCCTGCACCAACGGCTTCAAAAACCCTGGCCCGCCTGGGCCGACATCGTGACCTACCACAACCCCGAGCTGTTGAAACCCCTCCGTGATTTCTTCCGCGTGCCGCCCTCCCGGCTTGTCCAACTGCCCCAAGGCGTCGATCGGGACATTTTCAACTCCGGCTCCGTCCAGGCCTCCCACTTTCCCGCTACGGCGGCGTGGCTTCAGGGCACCCCCCCAAAGGGGCCCCTGCTGGCCTTCACCGCCCACTTGAATGTGGCTTGCGACCTGGAGCCGGTTTTGGAATCCTTCAAACGGATCCTGGAATCCTTCCCCCAGGCCGGGCTGCTGGTGGCCGGGGGCGGGCCCGACGAGGCCCGGTTCAGGCGCCTTGCCGGGACCTTAGGCCTGAAGGATTCAGTTTACTTCACCGGCATGGTTTCCCCCCTACAGGTGGCAGCCTGCCTCAAGGCCTCCGACGCCGCGCTGGTTTATTACCGTGACACCCCAGTCAACCGGCACCGGGCTTCCATGAAGCTGCGGGAAGCCCTGGCCTGCGGCCTCAAGGTGGTGGCCACCCGCGTGGGCGAAGCGGCTCTATGGAAAAACGCGCTTATTTTATCCGCCCCCACCCCGGCCGCCTTCGCCAAGGCCGTTTTAAGGGCCCTGCGGGTCAAAAAATCCCCACAAGCGGGCTCCTTGCTGGTAAAAAATTGGGACTGGGTGCGCTGCGTGGAAAAACTTGAAAAGGAACTGTCCTCCAAATGCGACGTTTAAGTTCTCTTTCCTTCCTGCTCGGACTTCTCTTGTTCGCGCTTTTATTGAGGATGGTCGACTTGTCGGCCACCCTGAACCTCCTGCGGTCCGCCCGGCTTTCCTGGGTGGCGCTGGCCTTCCTCTTCATCCTCCCGGAAGTCCTGATCAAGGGCTTGCGGCTCATCTCGCTGGCCCTGGTTTTCCATTCGCGGCTTTCGTTCAAAAACTCGGTTTGGATTTACCTGGCCGGCCAGCCCCTGGGAGCCGTGACCCCGGCCAAGCTGGGGGACATCGTGAGGGTGCTGGGGATCGGCCGCTGGGGCAACCTGCGCCCCTATTCGGCTTTTGCCGTGCACGTGGCGGACAAGGTTTACGACCTCCTGGCCCTGGTACTGTTGGCGGCCACCGGTCTCATCACCCTGATCGCGCAAAAGGAGTTCAAGGGCCCGGCCGTGGCGGCCCTGATGGGCATCGGCATGGGCGTGCTGCTGATGGCGCTCTTCCTCAACCCCCAATGGATGCGGTCCCTGTTGAAACCCCTCTTGCTGTTCCTGGCCCCCAAAAGGCTGGCCGAGCAACTGAGCGCCCATGGCCGCGAATTTTACAAGGATCTTTTAAGCCTTTTCCAACCCTCCCGCCGCCTGGTCCTGCCATTCTTCTTGTCCCTTTCGGCCTGGCTGGTGGTGTTGGTCCGGACTTATTTTTGCTCCCAGGCGGTGGGGTTGCCCCTGTCCATGGTGACCATCGGCCTACTTCTTCCCATTGTCATTGTGATAGAATTCCTGCCCATCACCATTTTGGGCTTCGGTACACGGGAGGCCGCCTTGTTCTTCTTGTTCGCGTCGCCGCAGGTTTCAACGGCCGGGCTCCTTTCCTTTTCCCTCATGACGGTCGTGGCCGGCCCCCTTCTGACGTCCCTGGCCGGCATTCCCTGCGCCTTGAAACTCGGTTCCACGGTGGGGGCCAAGCCATGACCCTCTCCTACAGCGTCGTCATCGCCGTGGACCGCGTCGACAAGCAGCTTCCCGCCCTGGAGGGCCTCCGCAACCTGCCGCCCCGGGAGCGGCCCCGCGAGATCTTCGCCTGCGTGGGCAAAAACCCCTCCTTGCAGCGCAACCGGGGAGTCACCCAGTGCCGGAGCGACGTGGTGTATTTCCTGGACGACGACAGCGTGGTGGCGCCCGGCACCGCGGGGGAATTGTTGTCGCATTTCGAGGACCGGCGCACGGCCGTGGCCGGGGGACCCAACTTGGTTCCACCCGACGCCTCTTCCTTCGAGAAAACCGTCAACGCGGTCCTGGCCTCCTGGCTGGGCAGCTTCAAGGTCCGCAACCGCTACGCCGCGATTGGGTCCGTGAAGGAAGCCACCGAAAAGGACCTAATCCTTTGCAACATGATGGTGCGCCGCAAAATCTTCCTGGAGATGGGCGGCTTTCGCGTGGATCTTTATCCCAACGAGGAGAACGAATTCTTGAACCGGCTCCTCCACAAGGGCTTCCGCCTGGTCTACGACCCTCGGGGGGCCGTCTACCGCTCCCGCCGCAAGTCCCTGGGGGCCTTCTGCTGGCAGGCTTTCCGCTACGGCCGGGGACGGGCGCGGCAGATGAAGGTGTACCCCTGCCTTTCCGACATCGTGCACCTGGTACCCGCCTTTTTCGTCCTATACCTGCTGACCCTTTTGGCGCCCTTTACACCGCTTCCCCACATCCCGGCCTGGTTCGACCTTTTCAAATCCTGGTTCTGGTGGTTGCCTTTCGCCTTGTTTTCCTTGTTGGCCCTGGGCACCGGCATTTCCGCGGCTTCCTGGCACCGCCGTTTTCCCGACACTTTAAAGGTTCCCGTTCTCATCTTCCTGCGGCACTTTTTTTACGGCCTGGGCCTCTTTGCCGGTTTTTTTTCCTCCATCCCCAAGCCCCCCCTGGACGTGAAGGTTTATAAGGCCGACTGGAAGGCCGAGGGTTATGGCTTCACCTTGCTGGCAGAGAAAGGGAAAAACTGATGGAAGCCACGGCGCCCCTTAAATTCCGGACTTCCGTCCTGCTTTACCTGGCGGTGGCTTTCGCGGCTTTCTTCCCCTCACTGGCCTTGAACCAATCCTATTTCGCCAATGACCTGCTCTACCAGTTCGCGCCGTTCCGGCTGTTCCTGAAGCAGCAGCTCGCCCAGGGGCATTTCCCGCTGTGGAACCCCTACCTTTTCGGCGGCCAGCCCTTTTTCGCCAATCCCAACGCCATGATGTGCTACCCCCTCACTTACCTGACGCTGCTTTTCCCCATCGCTTACGGGCTGGGGGTCTTCTTTTTCCTGCACATGTTCCTGGCCGCGGCCGGCATGCATTTTTGGCTGAAGTCCCTGCGGCTATCGGAAAACGCCTGCCGAATGGGGTCCCTGGTTTTCGCCTTGTCAGGCGTTTTCTGGTGGGAAATCATCCATCTCCAAATTTTGGCCGCCTACGCCCTCTTCCCCTGGCTCATGGGGAGCCTGGAGCGCTGGTTGAAGGATTGGAAGACCGGTTGGGCTTTCCTGGCCGGCCTTTTCTTCGCCCTGGTCTTTTGCTGCGGGGGGTTCCAATCCACCACCGGCGTCTTTTACACGGCCCTTTGTTACTTCCTGGCCCGGCTGGCCTTGCAGGGCCGAACCCCGGAAGGCTCCGCGCCTTCGCCCTTTCCCTGGAAGAAGGTGGGGGTCGCCCTTCTTTTCGCCTTGTGGGGAGGCCTTCCCCTCCTGACCCACCTGGTTCCCAGCGAGGAATTTTCCAGATTTTCCAACCGGCGCGATCCGGGCCAAACCTACGACAATTTCAACGGCACCTTTTCCATGGTCCCCTCCACCACTTATGAGTTTCTTTTCCCCACCCTGGGCCTGCCGGCCGGCCAAACCATCGAGTCGGCCATCCAGGTCATTACGGACCAGAAAAACATCGGGAACGACTTTCTCGGGGACTTCGGCTACATCGGCATTTGGGCCCCCCTGCTTTTCTTCTGGGCCTTTCAGCGCAAGGAGAAAAAATTCTTGGCCTTCCTTTTGGGAATGGGGGCGCTTTCGATTTTGACGGCTTGGGGAAGGTACACCCCGCTGCACCGGCTTCTTTGCGCCGTCCTTCCCGGCGTGGACCTGAGCCGGGCGCCCTTCCGCTTCCTCCAAACCTACGTGCTTTTCGGCGCCGTTTTGGCGGCCTACGGCTTCCAGGCCTTGGAGCGCCGGTTCCAGGAAAAGGCCGGTTCCTCCGGCTTCTTTTTCCCGGCCGCCATTTACGCCTCGGTTTTGTTCCTGGCGTCCTTGGTGCGTCCGGGCGAGACCTGGCGGGAAATGCTGGCCCTCCTGGTAGGCATGGCCGGCCTCGCCCTCTGGGGGCTGACCGAATCCTGGAAGTCCCTGGGACGGTGGCTGTTCCAGGCCGCCCTGGTGCTGCCGCTGCTTTTAACCGGCTGGAACGGGTTCAGCGTGGGCCCGCCCTCCAATTTCGATTACGGGTCCAATTTTCCCCCCTTCGCCGCCCTGAGCGGGCACGGCGATGTAGGCCGTTATTATTTCAACCAGGACCTGGCCTACCCTTTAAGGGCAGAACCCCCGGGCTTGGGAGGTGAACCCTCCACTTATCAGGCGCCGCTCCCGGAAAACGCGGTGCTGCCCTTGGGCATCCGCGATATCGGGGGCTACAGCCCCATCGTCTTGAAACGCACCGAGGCCCTCCGCAAGCTGCCGCCCTCCACTTACTTCAATTTAATGGCGGTCCGTGGAATTTTGGCCGGGCAGGCCCTCGGCACGTCCTCCGACCTGATCGACCAACCCATGGGACCGGACCATCTCTATTTGTTCAAATCCCCTCCCCCCTTCGCCGTCGCCCCGGAGCAAACCAAGGTCATGGGGGGGGACGACCAGGTTTTGGAAGCCTTGAAGCGGCCCGGCTTCAATCCGCAGCAGGAGGTTTACCTTTCCGATCCCCTCCCGCCGGCATTGGCCTCCAAGCCGTCCGGCCCCAATCCGGGTTTTTCCTACTCCCTCTCGAGGGACGGCGTGGATGACCAGTCCTTCAAGATCCACATGGATGCGGGGGGCCTGGCGGCTTTTTCCGAAATCGCCTTCCCCGGTTGGCGGGCCCGGGTGGACGGGCAACCGGCCGATCTCTTGACCGCCGATTACGCCTTCCGGGCCCTCTATGTACCCCCCGGCGACCACCAGGTGGAGTTCACCTTCCAGCCCCGGTGGTGGACCCCCCTGAGGATCCTGTTGCTTTTATGGATTATCTCCGCGGGCCTTTATGGATTCTCCTTTTTAAGGAAGAAACCGTCCCTTGACCCGGCCAAAGCCTAATCCCCCTTCCCCAAGCCCGGCCTTCTCCCTGGGCCTTTATGCCTTCCTCGCCTTGGTGGCCTTCTTTCCCTGTCTTTTCCTGGGGCAAGCTTATTTCGACAACGACCTCCTGGCCCAGTTCGGGCCCTGGCGGGCCTTCCTGAGGGACCAGTTGTCCCGGGGCCGCTTCCCCCTTTGGAACCCCTACCTGCTGGGAGGCCAACCCTTTTTCGCCGACCTCCAAAACATGATGCTATACCCCTTTAATTACCTGACCCTTCCTTTTTCCGTTCCTTACGGCTTGAGCGTCTTTTTTTTCATCCACATGGTCTGGGCCGCGCTGGGCATGCACCTGTGGCTGCGCTCCTTGGGCTTAACCGCCGCCGCCTGCAGGGTCGGAGCCTTGCTGTTCGCCTTCTCGGGCTTTTTCTGGCTGGAATTGATCCATCCCCCGGTGTTGGCCGCCTTTGCCTGGCTGCCCTGGCTTTTCCTTTTCCTCGAGGAATCTTCGCGGAATCCCAGGCCCCGGGCCGCCTTGGGAGCCGGCCTGGCCTTCGCCTTGCTTTTCCTTTGCGGCAGTCTCCAGGTTTCAATCGGCGCTTTTTACGGCGGGGCGGCCTATTTCCTTTTCCGGTTCTTCTGCGGACCCCCGGGGAAAAAGGGGCGGGCCCCCGCACGCTCCCCCCGGTCCATCGGAGTGATTTTCCTTTTCCTGCTTTGGGGCTCCCTGCCCCTGCTCGGGCAATTCATCCCCACCCTGGAATTCTCGGCCCTCACAAGCCGCGGCTCGGCGGATTCCACTTACGACCTGTCCCAGGCCCGCCCTTCCCTGGACCCGGGCTGCCTCTACCAGTGGTTTTTTCCGCGGTGGAGCCTCAAGGAAGGAACGGTCATGGCCGACGCGCTCCAGGAAAAGACGAAGGAAGGGGACAACCCCCTGGCCGGCGATTGGGGTTACTTGGGCGTCTGGGCGCCCTTCCTGGCCCTTGGGGCCTGGAAGCGCCGGGAAAAGACCCTGGTGAAATTCCTTTCCATTTTCTCCATCCTGGCCGTGCTCTTGTGCTTCGGGCGGTTTACGCCGTGGGAGCGGCTCCTCTGCGGCGGGTTGCCCGGCCTTTCCCTGATCCGGGTTCCCTTCCGTTACCTCTACCTCTACTTGCTTCCGGTTTGCGCCTTGGCGGCCCGGGGGTGGGACCAGTGGTTTTCCACGCCACCACCGGGGAAAAACATCCTTCGCCGCTTGGCCGCGCCCCTGGTTTACGGTTTCGCGCTTTATGGCATCGCCCTCCTGCGGCCTTCCCTGACCTGGCGGGAAATCGCGGCCCTTACCTTGGGACTGGCGGGGTTCCTGGCGTCCTCCAAACCGGGTCCCTTTTTCAAAAAAGCGGGGTCGTTTTTGCTGCAGGCCGCCCTCTTCCTGCCCTTGCTCCTGAGCGGATGGGCCGATTTCAAGCCGGCGCCCTCCTCCAATTTCGACTACGCCGGGAAGTCCCGGGCCATCGTCGAGGCCGCCGGGCGCGGGAAGCCTTACCGGATCTGTTTTTTCAACAACGAATTGCTTTATCCCATTGAAGTGGGCGGGCAAAAATACCTCCTGAATTATCCGCAGGACGCCCCCTGCGCCCTCCGCATAAAGGCCGTGGGCGGCTACGACCCGCTCCTCTTGAAGGCCCGGGAGGAAATGGGGACCCTTCCCCTGCGGCCTTTCGTCCAGCTCAACGCCATCGGCGGCTTGTTGTTTCAAAAAAGCCACGGGCCCATCCCCGGCTTCCAGGAGAAGTCCCTCCCCCCTTACGTGTTTTACGAGGCCGCCCGGCCCCCGGCTTGCGCCTTTGCGCCTTCCGAGTTGGAGGTCGTTCCCAACCCCGGGGAATGCCTGGCCCGGTTGCAGGAACCGGATTTTGACGCGGCCAAGACCGCCGTCTTTTCCGCCCCCCTTCCCGCCTCATGGGTGAACGGCCCTTCGCCGGTCCGTTGGCAATGCAGGTTGGAGCGGGACGAACCCGACGCCCAAAGCTTCTCCCTTTCGCTCGACCGGGACCGCGTGATGGTTTTCCCCGAAACTTCCTTTCCCGGGTGGAAAGCCTGGGTGGACGGGCTCCCCGCCCCCTGGGTGACGGCCGACCACTTGTTGCGGGCCCTTTACGTCAAGGCCGGGCGACACCGGGTGGAATTCAAGTTCCAGCCCTCCTGGTGGGT
Organism: bacterium; assembly: GCA_025980505.1. Taxonomy (GTDB): domain Bacteria; phylum Oederibacteriota; class Muellerivitia; order Muellerivitales; family Muellerivitaceae; genus JAICXI01. Next base: position 8,932 of record JAICXI010000032.1, read on the forward strand.
CCCCTTGAAGGCCGGCCTCCTGCTTTGGCTGGGCCTGACCTTGCTGGGGTTCCTCCTTCCCCGGCTCCTTTCCCGGAGGCCTTCCCATGCGTAGCCCCCTTTTGGCCCTCCTCAAGGAAGTCCAGCGCCTTTTCGGAGGAAGCGGCCTGGGCCGCGTCCGGCCCCTGCGCTGGCTTTACGACCGCGCCTACCGCCTCCTCAAACCCCGGCGCGTGAAGGTGCAAGGGCATCTCCTGTGGTTGGACGAGACCGACAGCCTGGAACTGGCCACGCGGGAGGTTTATGAACCCCTGGAAACGGCGCTCTTGAAAAAGGAGCTCCGATCGGGCCAGGTCTTCGTGGATGTGGGCGCCAATATCGGCTATTACACCTTGCTGGCCGCGCGCATCGTGGGGGCGGAAGGCCGGGTTTACGCCTTCGAGCCCGACCCCTCCAACTTCCGGCTGCTGGAAAAGAACGTCCGGGAAAACGGCTACGCCAACGTGGTCCTGGACCGGCGGGCGGTTTCCAACGCCTCCGGCGCGGCCCGGCTTTACCTGAACCGCACCAACAAAGGCGACCACCGGATTTACGACGCGGGCGGAGGAGGCGGATCGGTTTCCATCCGGACGGTTCCCCTGGACGGTTACTTCAAAAAGTTGGACAAGGAAGTGCATTTCATTAAAATGGACATCCAAGGCGCCGAAGCCAGGGCGCTGGAGGGGATGCGGGGCCTGGCGGCGAAAAACCGGGGCCTCAAGCTGGTGGCCGAGTTTTGCGGGAAAAACCTGGCCCATTCCGGGAGCGACCCCCGGAAGTTCCTCCTTTCCCTCCGGCGGATGGGTTTCACGATCCGGGAAATATCGGAACCCGAAAAGGCGCTGAAATCCGTCACCCTCGAGTACCTGTTGAACCGCTATCACGCGGGCACGGATGATTACACCAATTTGTATTGCGTCAAACAAAAGTAACCGCGGGGACGCCGAGCCACCCTCACGGGCGGTGGTTTTAAACCCGCGGTCCCGGGGTAAAAACTCCCAAAGGATTCCCAATGCTTTCCAAGAACCAA
>JAICXI010000482.1 GCA_025980505.1 bacterium
ATTGGCTTCCCTGGATAAGTGGGCGCCCCCGACAAAGCTCAAGTCGGCCGCCGAGGCCAGGCCTCCCGAGTTTCCCACTTCCGAAAGGATATAGCAGTCCTCGCAGCCGGGTGCTTGGGATAGGGCCCGGCCCGAATCGGTCTGGAAGACCACATAACGGCATTCGGGCGGGAAAGGCTGCGGATGATCCTCCGCCTTGATGCCGATGGTCACCCATTGAAAGGAAACCGGGGCTTGCCGGGGAAGCAGGGCCTGGCCCGTGAAAGCCAGGGAGGTCTTGTGGTGCATGAAATCGTTGGTGTAGACCCGGTAATGAAGGGGGGCCGTGGGGTTGCCTTGCCGGCGGACCCGGATGGCGAAACCCGTGGCGCTGAAACCCGCGTGGGGGTGCAGGGTTTCCCCCTGCAGCACGTCGTCGGAGGGGTCGCCGGGCGTGCCGTTGCCGTGGATGGGGAGCTCTCCGAAGCCGTCATAGGGTACGCCCTGGAATTTGTCGCCGCCGCCATGGAGGGCGAAAAGGGGCTGCCGGTTGAGGGTTTGCCACCGGCCGTCCTGGAAAACCAGTACGTTCAGGCGGGGATCGGGGGTTTCGTACCTCGGCTCAAAGGCATTGAGGACGTCCCCATAGGCCACCGAGGCAAAATGGCCGGGACCGATGACCCCCACGGGATGCTGGCCGCCCCGCATCTTGTCCTGCTCGAGGACCAGGTGGTACACCTTTCCCGCAAGCAGCGAAAGGTTGTTGAGGGGGACGGTGATCCAGCAACCGCCCTTGGGGGTCACGTCGCAGGCTCCCAGGGGTTTGCCGGAAGGGGAACCCTTTTCGTCTTCCTGGAGGCTGAGCTCATAGGAAGGGGGTGCCTGCGCTTGTCCGCAGTAGAAGGAAACCGCGATGAGGTTCATGTCGCCCCCGCAGGTGAACCGGAAGGATATTTTCTTGTCCGGGCCATCCAGGGCCCTGTCCAACCGGGAACCTAGAAGGAAATGACAGCCATAATCGGCCTGGGAAAGGGAAGCCGCGAAGAAGAGTGAGAAAAAGAAGGGGACGGCGATGGTTTTGGAGAATTTCATGGTCCCAATCCTACCAAAAAATGGAAGCCTTCCGACGGAAAATGAAAGCGTCCCCAGCCCCGGTTTTTGCCGGAATCCGTCCCCGAAAAATTTTCCAGGAGGCTCAACCCGACTGCGTTTGCGCCCGTTGCGCCCGAGGATATTCCCCGGAACCCCCGGAGCCGTTCGCGGATTCTTTTGCGCCGGGCCCGCCCGCGGTCCTCCAATGTGGATGAAACTTTTTTGAAAAGCGGGATTGGTTCCCTTGGAAAGGCAAAAGCCAAGGGGGACCCATTCATGGCAGTGGCGCACCGCAATCCACCCGGGGGTTTAGCCTTTCCTTTGGCTGGGTGTTTCTTTGAGCTTTTGCGTAGCTGAAACCTTTCATTCCATTAAAGAGTACCGATGAGGGTGATGAATTTTGTTCTCTTTTACGATAAAGGTGGACTAAAAAATTGAAATTTTTAAAGACAGTATTCCGTTTACCCAATTTGTGCGTGAAAAAGCCATGTTTTAAGCTGAAAAGAAGTACCATATAAGCAACGACAAACTTGAAACTTCCACAAAACTTCAATGCTTTCAACCGCTTTCATTAACGCGAAACTGACGGTTCGTGATTAGGGGCGGTGCGACAGAAAAACAACGCTCACTTCAAAGCCAGCTCAAAACGTTTTTTATCACGGGGATTG
>JAICXI010000420.1 GCA_025980505.1 bacterium
GACCCACCCGAGTTGTCCCACTGGGCCGCGATGATGCCGGTCACCCAGGTACCGTGGCCGAAATTGTCGAAGCTGTCGGTGGTGTCGCCGCCGTAATCGAACGTGGTGTTGTAGCCCGGTAAAAAGAGGGAGGACGGGAGGTCGGGGTGGTTCGTGGCGGTGGAGGAGGAGGCCACTCCCGAATCAATGACCGCGACCGTCACCGGGCTTGCGGCGGGACAGGCCAAGACGGCCCCCAACGTGGCCCAAGCCGTGGGCGCGTTGATCATGGTCAAAGGCCAGTTGACGTTGCCGTTACCGGTCACCGAGCTGCAAGGCACCGCGGGGACCGCACCCGAGGTGTAATAAGCGTCCGAGAGGGATGTTGGGGCCGCGCAGGTTTGAAAAGTCCGGAAGAGGTAATTCGGTTGGGCGAGGAGAACCGCCGCGTCCTTTTGCGCCCGACCGATGGCCGCCCCGACGGGAAGGCCGTTGGACAGATCCATCCGAAAGACGTCCGGCCTGAACCGGAGGCCATGGGCTTTGCCCAAGGCGTTAAAAACCCTGTTCCGGTCCCCCGTGCCGGAACCGGATTTGAATTCCACGATTATTTCGCCGGCGACATAAGGGGCGACGGAGTCCGTGGCCGCGAAGCTCGGAAAGGCCTTGGCAAAGGGGTGGAGAATGAAAACCAGGCCGAGGAAACGGAAAAACGATCTCGGTTCAACCTTGGAACGGCCGATCCCAAGCCTCATACCAGGGGTTCCTTTGATCATGTAAACCGGTTTACTTTTGGCGTGGAGTTCCTTGCACCTTAGTTTACCCCTCTTCCTGGGCTATCTCCATCTCTCCCCGGATGGAAAGTCGCCCAAAAGAGCCTATAATCCTCGCCAGATTCAGTGACAGGACCCCTTTTCAAGGAAGGCGCCATGCCGGCAACCCAAACCCAAACCTATGAGGTTTTGATCCGGGAAACCCACCTGGACAGCTTCGGCCACATGAACAACGCCGTTTACCTGGTTCTTTTTGAGGAGGCCCGCTGGGATTTCATCACTCAGAACGGCTACGGCCTCCCCAAGGTGCGGGAGCTCCAACAGGGCCCCATTGTTTTGGAGCTGAATTTGAAGTTCAAAAAGGAAATCAGGCTCCGGGAAAAGATCAAGATTACCAGCCGGTTGGTGGACTACCGGAGGAAGATCGGGCATTTCCGGCAGGAAATGGCCAAGGAAGACGGGACCGTCGCCGCCGAGCTGGAAATCGCCATAGGATTATTCGACCTCCGCACCCGCCGTTTGATCGATCCCACCCCCGACTGGAAAAGGGCCATCGGCCTTTTCCCTTCTTCGGATAAACCCCTTTAACCGGACCGGGACGGTGACGGCGGCCTTTCGCCCAGCCCGCTTCCGGGGAGGTTTCTACCGGCCTTGGGGCTTCCCCGACCGGATGGCTTCAACGAATGCGGCAAGGACCCCCGACAATATTCTCGAAAATTCAGGGTGGTCCGCGATCGCCCCTTCCCCTGGGTTTTTCCCCAGGAGCGGAACCGCGGCGGAAGCCTCCGCAACGGGCCGGGCCGACAGGGTGGCGGGGATTTCCGGAAGCTCCCGGAAATGGCGGCGATCTTGATCCTGGGACCCCTTGGGATGAAATGGAAAACCGGATGGAAGGCTAGGAAGGGCGGGGGCTTTTTCCAATTGGAGCCGGTTGGGCCTGGATCGCCCAAGGCAATGGACTTTCTAATCGTTTCTCCGCCTCAACACCTGCCCCGGATAACGGCCTGAAAAGCCGGACCTGGCCCCGTAAACCAACTGCCCGTTGACCAGGACCCACTTGACCCCCGTGGGGGGGACCCAAGGATTGACCGCATTGGCCTTGTCCCCGATCGTGCGGGGGTCGAACACCACCACGTCGCCCCAATAGCCTTCCTTGAGCAGTCCCCGGTCTTTGAGGCCTAAAAGCTTGGCCGGCTCGCAGGTCAACCGGTTGACGGCTTCCGACAAGCGGATGACCCTTTGGTCCCTCACGTAAGTGCCGAGCAACCGGGCAAAAGCGCCCACATCGCGCGGGTGCGGGATGGAAGTGGTGGAATCGGACCCGAACAAAACAGAAGGGTCCTGGATTTTCTTGATGAGACCTTCTTCCGAGAGCCCGTGATAGCAGATCTTGACGTATTCCCCGTTTTCAACCAGCAAGGCCAAAACCGCCTGTTCCTCGGAAATCTTCCGTTGTTTGGCCAGGTCGGCGATGGTATCACCCAGGAAGCTCTTGAAGGCCTTGGAACGGACCCGGGTGATCTCAATCTTGTCCCCTCCGCCGTACTCCTGCAACCGCTTGTGGATCAAGGCCAGGGTATCGGCGATCCTGGCGTCGCTGCGGTAGTAA
>JAICXI010000107.1 GCA_025980505.1 bacterium
TGAACCTGGTTTCCAACGCCATGAAATTCACGCTGCAAGGCGGCGTCACGATCGAGGTCTCCAAGGACGAGGGCTTCGCCACGCTCCAGGTCGCCGACACGGGCGTGGGGATCGCGCCCGAGCACCTGGAACTGGTTTTCGACAGGTTTTTCCGCGTCCGGCAGCCGAAGGATTTCCCGGTCCGGCAGGGTTCGGGGTTGGGGCTTTCCATCGTCCGGGGCCTGGCCGAGGCCATGGGCGGCGCCGTCCACGTGGAAAGCCAAAAGGGGAAGGGCACCACCTTTACGGTGAAGTTCCGGCGGCATTCCCCCACCGGTTCGGACTCCAAGGAGGGCTGACATGGTACGAGTGCTGGTCATCGAGGACAATCCGGCGATCCTCACCTTGACGAAGGACCTGCTGGCGGCGGAAAACTACGAGGTCGATACGGCCTCCACGGGCGAAGAGGGCCGGGAAAAGATCGAGAAGAACCCGCCCGACCTGCTGGTGCTGGACCTGAGCCTGCCGGATGATTTCGGGCTGGACATCTGCCGGGACGTGAAGAAAAGCCATCCCGGATTGCTGGTGTTCATGCTGACGGCGCTGGGGAATTCCCAGGACGTGGTGGCGGGCCTGGAGGCGGGCGCCGACGACTACCTGGCCAAACCCTTCAACAAGCGCGAATTCATCGCCCGGGTCCAGATCGTCCTGCGCCGGGCCGACAAAATCCAATGAAAGGGGTGCGGGAACCATGAGGCAATGGCGTCAAAGGCTGGAAAGGCTGGGGACGCGTTTCCCGGTCGGGAAGCGGTGGAAGGCGCTGCGGGCCTCCCTTTGGGTTTGTTCCGCCTTGCTGGTCCTCACGGCGGCGGCCTTCCCCCTGGGGACCGGAACCCACGGATGGACCTTTTCCTCCTCCATGGGCTACGCCTTGTCCTTGTTCTCCCTCCTTTGGCTGTGGACGGCCCTGGCGCTGCCTTTCGCCGTCCGCTGGATGGGCGCCCGGCTCCGGATGAAAAACAGCCTTTTCCGCAAACAAGCCCTGGCCTTTACGGTGGTTTCCATCCTGCCCCTCGGCCACTTGGCCGCGGTGGCGGGCGTGGTGGCCTTCCTCTGCCGGCAAGGGGGCCTGCAGTTGTCCGACCACAAGTGGGTTTGGGGTTACCTGGCCTTCGGGTACGTGGCCCTGACCGCCTTCGCGGTTTTCCTGATGGCGCGGGACCTGGCCGGGCGGATCTCCGATTCCCTGCGGGTGATCTCCAACGGAATGCAAATGGCTTCCCGGCTGGACTTCGACCATCCCATCGTGACGGTTGAACGCGATGAGGTCGGCCGGCTCTCCGACACCTTCACCAACATGAGCCAGGTGGTCAAGACCCGGGTGAACCTCCTGCAGGCGCTTTTCAACAACGTCCGCATCTTCAGCGGCCTCTTGAGCGTGGAAAAAATCCTGGACCATACCCTGAAGACCTTCCGGTCCCTGGAGGAAGCCTCGGAAATCGTGGTGGCCCTCTGGGACGAGGAAGGGGGGAAGCTGGAGGTGGTCCGGACCTCCCAAAACCGGCCCGAGGTGATGGGGCTGCGCTTCGCGCCGGGCGAGGGGCTGTTCGGCCGCGTCCTCCGGGACCACCAGTTCCTGGCCTGCCCGGGGGAGGATTACCTGAAGATCGCCCGCGGATGCGGGGCCGAGGAGCGCCTGTGGGGCAAGCCCGACTACGTGGTGGCCATCCCCATGATGTTCAAGGGGACCCTCAAGGGCGCCATCGCGCTTTACGACCTGAGCCTCGGCGATTTCCGGCTCGACGCCAAGGCCGAATACCTGCAGGGGCTGGCCAACCAGGTCTCCATTTTCCTGGAGAACGCCCGGCTTTACGGGTTGGTGATCCGCGACCGCCTGACGGGGCTTTACGTCCACAGCTTCATCGAGGCGGAACTGGAAAACCTGCTGGCCCAGGCCCGGCGCTACAAGTTCCCCGTCAGTTTCCTCATGCTGGACGTGGACAAGTTCAAGTCCATCAACGACCAGTACGGCCACGCGGCGGGCAACCAGCTCTTGGTCTCCCTGGCGAACGCCCTCAAATCCGTCTCGCGGGACGCGGACCTGCCGGCCCGCTACGGCGGTGATGAATTCGAGATCGTCCTGCCGCACACGGACAAGGAAGGCGGCCGGGTTTACGCGGAAAAGCTGCGGAAGGCCGTGGAAGAAACCGAACTGGAGATCGCCCCGGGCGTCAAGGTGAAGGTCACGGTCAGCGTGGGGCTGGCCACTTACCCGCACGACGCCCCGACCTCCGCCCAACTCCAGGAAGCGGCGGACAGCGCCCTTTACGGCGCGAAGGCGCTGGGCCGCAACTGCATCGTGTTGTATCAAACCTCCGCTTCGATCCGGTAAGGACCGGTTGCCGGGGCGCGTTCCGGCCGCTCCAAGTGGACCTTCTTTTCCCCGGGTGGACCGCCCGGTGGTTTCAAGGACCCCGCGGGTTATACCGTTTCCTTCCCGGGAACCGGGGCGTTCCCGCCGCCGGGGATGTTTGTCAAAAAATATCCTTGAACCCCTTGCCCCCTTGATTCGTCTTAAAAGGGAAGCCTCGACCTGCCCGGAGGGTGGTTCCCATGCGAAAAATCGTCCCGTTCGTTTTCTTCCTCCTTTTTCCATTCCTGGACCTTTCCTGCTCCATCAGGACCCTCGGCTTGACCCTCCAAGCCAAGATGGGCGACCGGACAGCCCAGTATGAATTGGCCAGGGATTACGCCCGCGGCACGGAGGGGAATGTGGATTACGCCCGGGCCCATTACTGGTTCCGGCAAGCCGCGGAACAGGGGATGGCGCCGGCCCAGTACGACCTGGGCCTGACCTATGAAAAGGGACTGGGCGTGAAGCCGGACGGGGAAAGGGCCTTCCTTTGGTTCAAAAAGGCCGCGGAGCAAAACCTGGCGCCCGCCGAATACCGGGTCGGGTGGATGTTCCAAACCGGCCGTGGCACGGACCAGGACCTGGAAAAGGCGGAGGACTGGTACCGGAAGGCGGCCGGGCAAGGCTATGTCAGGGCCCAAACCCGGCTGGGACGGCTCCTGGCCGACGGCAACTACGTCAACCGGGATAAGAAGGAAGCCGCCCAATGGTTGCGGGAGGCCGCGCAGCACGGTTCCACCAACGCCCAAAGGCTCATGGGGTTGGCCTACCTGCGGGGGAACGGCGTGAACCGGGACGATGCCCAGGCCTTTTACTGGTTCTCCCAGGCCGCCGCCAAGGGGGACGCCTTTTCCCAGTACGAGGTTGGACAGTGCTACCAGTTCGGCCGGGGCGTCAGCCAGGATTACGCGCAAGCCATCCGCTGGTACAGCGCCCGGGGCGAGTAGGGAATTTCCTCCAACCCCGGACCCCTTTCCGGGACGGGGCTCAAAGCGGTCTGCGCAGCAGCCCCTTGGCTAGTACCACGGCTTCCTGGGTCCCCACCAATACCAGCGTGTCCCCGGCCTGCAAGGTTTCCTTGCCGGAAGGCATGAGCAGCCGTTCCTCTCCCCGCACGATGGCGATGACCGAAGCGCCGGTCCGGCTCCGCAAGTTCAATTCCGCCAGGGTCCTGCCCGCAATCGGGCTTCCCGGCCCGACGGAAATGGAAGTGGGGGCCCCGATGCCGGGCGCGATGCTTTGGACCTCCTCCAGCAGCACGTCCTGGTTTTTAGGCGCGTGGTGGGACAGGGCTTCGGCCACCATCTGGGCGCCGGCCTGAACGTGGCCCTGCAGGTCCACGGCGCTTTTCCAGAACACCAACCCCAAGGCCAGCACCAGCAGGCCCAACAGCAGGGGGCTGTAACCGAAGGGCAGGAAGGGCTGGGTGAGGGCCAGCAAGGGAAGGCCCACGGCCAGCACGATGCCCAACTGCAAGGTCAAGGTCAGCACCCGGCGGGGGGCCAGGCCCAGGTCGATGTTGCCTTCCTTCACCAGGGGGATGGACGCCGAGGCGATCAGGCTGCCCAGGGTCTTGGCCGTGCGGAAAATGCCCAGGCCGAAGGGCGAGGATAAGGCCAACCCGGAGGCCAGCCAAAGGGCCTTGCCGCCCGCGGAAGGGACGTGGAAGCGTTCCTCCAAGCCCGGGAGCCATTTGCGGGAAGTGGCCGCCACCGTGATCACGATGGCGGACAGGAAAAAGGTGTCCAGGGCGAGGAAACCCACCAACCGCCGGGAACGGCGCCAGACGGTTTGTTCCCCCTGGACCGCCTTCAGGCCCTCCACCCAGGAACCGTAAAGCGCCGTGAAGGTCTGCAAGGGGCGGGGCAGCCGGCCGTCCACCCAGCGGGAAAAGGGTTCGGAGGCGCGGATCATGAGCGGCGTGGTGAAGGCCGTCACCACCGAAACCGCCACCGTCACGTCGTAAAGGAACCCCCCGATGGCGCCGTTGGCCACGCCCATCTGGGCGATGATGAAGGAAAATTCCCCCACCTGGGTCAGGCTCATGCCGGCCTGCAGCGCGGTTTTCAGGGGCCGGCCGCTCAGGAAGGCGCCCAGGGAAACCGTGGTGGTTTGCCCGACCAGGACGATGACGGTCAGGACCAGCACCGACCCCCAATGCCGCTGCAGCACTCCCGGGTCCACCAGCATGCCCACGGCCACGAAAAAGACCGCGGAAAACATGTCCCTCAAGGGGTGGATCAGGCGTCCGATGGTGGCCGTGGCGCCGGATTCGGCCACCAGCATTCCGGCCAGGAAGGCCCCCAAGGCCACGGAGTAGCCGCCCTTTTGCGCCAGGAGCGCCATGGCGAAGCACAGGCCCATGGTGGTGACCAGCAAGGTCTCGGGGCTTTTCAAGGCCACCACCCCGCGGATGACCCTCGGCACGATGAGGAACCCCAGTCCCAAAAACGCCACCAGGAAGCCCAACAGGTTCCCGCTGGTCATGGCCAGGCCCGACAAGGACAGGTGGGACCCTTCGGCCAGGGGGGTGAGCACCGCCAGCAAGAGCACCGAGGCCAAGTCCTGCACCACCAGGATGCCCACGATCACCTGGCGCAGCTTGGGATCGGTGTTCCCTCCGGCCAGGGCCTTGGAGGCGATCATGGTGCTGGCCAGGGAAACGATGGCGCCCGCGAAGAGGGACTCCATGGAACTCCATCCCATGAAGCGTCCGGCCGTATAGCCCAACCACGCCATGAGGGAAAGCTCGATGACGTTGGTGAGGCCGGCGGTGGGGATGACCCGAGTCAACTCGTCGATCGTGAATTCCAAGCCGATGGAGAACATCACCAGGATCACGCCCAGTTCGGACATGGTCTTGACCGTGTCCTCGTGGGCCAGGAGGGGAAGGGGCACGTGGGGACCCAGGATGAGGCCGGCCAGCAGGTAGCCCAGGATGGGCGGCTGGCGCAGGCGGTGGAACAGGACGGTGGTGACGGCCGCCACGCAAAGCACAAGGGCAAGGTCTTGGAGGAAGGCGGCGGCGTTGGTCATGGGGCTATTTTAACGGCGGAAAGGGCGGGCGGCTATTTGAAGATGAGGCCAGCCTCTTTGGTAAAGCCAACGGGGGTGGAGGGCGCGCAACGATGGAAAGGGGCTTTTTTCCCCGATCCTGCCGGGCGGCGCCTTGGGAACTTTTCCTCCCCTCCGGTGTCCCATGGATAGAAGCGCCAAACCAACGGAGGTGGAACATGCGAAGCGATTTGAAAAGGGGCTTTTCCGCGAAGCCCTGCCGGGCGAAGGCGGTGAGGGGAAGGCCTTATCGGGAGCGGGTCCGGCTCCTTTTTTTTCCTGGCGGCCCTTGTGGCCGCGCCCGGGGTCTTCGCGGAAACGACCGTTGAAACCAGCCCCCGGCAGGTAACCGTGTTTCCCGACGGAGCCCGCGTGACAAGGGAGGGCTCCCTTCCGCTTCCGGCCGGCGAAAACCAGGTGCTGTTTCCGGACCTGCCGGCTTCGGTGATTCCGTCCTCCCTGCGCCTATCCGTGGAAGGGCCGGCTGGCACCCGCTTTTACGGTGTTTCCCTGAGGAACGATTACACGCCCGACGTCGTGGAACAGCGCACCCGCCTCCTCAAGGACAAGCTCCAGGCGCTGGAGGACGGGGCCACGGACCTTTCGGACAAGGTGGAGGCCCGGAAAGCCGAGATCGAACTGCTGAAATCACTGGCGCAGGAGGGCTCGAAAGACGCGGCCGGACAGGGGGCGTCCCGCCCGGCGGCCGTGGTGGATTTCACGCGGTCGGCCGCGTCCGTGGGCGCGCGCATCGCCTTGTTGACCTCCCTTTCCCGCAAGGACGAACGCCTGCGGCGCGACCTCGAAGGGAAGATCGCCGCCCTCCAACAGGAACTGTCCCAAGGCGGCTCGCCCGGACGGGAAAGGCGCACGGCCGCCGCGGACCTGGAATTGCCCGCGCCGGGGACCGCCCGCTTCACGCTCACCTACCAGGTTTCGGGCGCTTCCTGGTCCCCCTTGTATGACCTGCAGCTTGCCACCGAAGGGGAAAAACCCCGCTTGGACCTGGCCTTCAACGCCTCCATCCGGCAAACCACCGGCGAGGACTGGAAGGGGGTTTCGCTCACGCTTTCCACGGTGCGGCCCACCCAAGGCACCCAGGTGCCCGACCCGACGGACTGGTGGCTGGACCTGCCGGGAAAAGGCTGGGGGGAGGCCAAGAGGTTGGCCCTTTCGGCCAACATGGCGCCACCCATAGCAGCCGAATTAACCACATCCAGTGTGTATACCTCCTTGTTAAAGATGTCGGCGATTACTTGGCAGAGATGTGGATTTCTGGAGGCGCCA
>JAICXI010000125.1 GCA_025980505.1 bacterium
CGCGCAAAAGCTGGGTTTCCATCTGGCGAAGCAACGTCATGTCCTTCAAGGTGGCGATGGCTCCGATGACCTCCCCGTTGACGCCCCTTAAAACCGAGGTTTCCAAGGTGATGGGCAGGGTCTCGGACCGGGCGGTTTTCAGCTCCACATGGTCCTGGAGGTAGCTTTGCTCCTCCGCCAAGGTGAGCTCCAGGGCCCGGGCCACGGGTTCCAAATTGGACGGCAGTTCCGACAGTTCCTTATCGGCCATCTCGGCCTCCACAAAGCCCGTTATCTGGCGGGCCCCGGCGTTGAAGGTGCGTATTTTCCGGTCTTTTCGGGCGACGATCACGCCGGTTTTCAGCGACGACAACACGCAATGGTGGTATTCGAGGAGGGATTTGAGCTTGCGGTTGGTTTCGGTCAATTTTTGGGTGGAGGTATCCGCTTGCTCGGCCAAGGCCTGGTTCAAGTTACGGAGGTGGTTTTTTTCATCCTCATGCTTCTTTGTTTCCGAGGCTAGAAATCCGCTCATGGCGGCCGCGACGAAAAGGAAGGGGAACCGTACCAGGGAGGCCGTATCCGCGGAAACGAACCGGCCCGTGGCCTTATACTCCAGGAACCCGTAAAGGGCGCAGGCCACAGCGGCCACGGAAAAAACGCTTTTAACATCCTGGGACAATGCCGAAATGAAGACCGTGGTGAAGAAAATCAGGAACAAATCCGTGTCGGCGATCCCCGCCAGGTAAAGGCCTCCCGTGATGAAAAAAATGTCGGCCACGAAAAGAAAGGACAAAACGTTCTTTTTTTCAAACCACCGGGAATCGGGGAAAAGCATTCCCAAAATGGAGGCCGCGAACAAGGAAAGGAAAATATCCACCCGGCCGTGGAACAAGGCCGATGTATTTTTCTCATCAAACATCAACAAGACGACGACGATGAAGAAAACCAAGGCCCGGAAGAGCACCAGGATGTCCTTGGTGCCCAATGGAATGCGCTTCCCTCCCAGCAGCCCCAGGAAAGGATGGGCCTTGCGGATATCCGAATATTCAGGGGAGTGGGAAAGGCTTAGGGCGGCGGTGTTCATGGTGGTACTTTAAAAAGCAAAGGTCATGCCACAAAAAGGCCATGAAAACCGTGGAATGGGGCGCCCCTTCGAGCCCGGCTTTCAAAAAAAGATTCGCTTTGACCCAGGGGGTTATTTTTACCCATTTCCCAGGGAGGCTTCCATTTTTCCTTGAGCCGGGTGCTGAAAAAGTATCCTTCGGCGCCCCGTCAAGCCCCGGCCGGGCCGAAATATTCCTCCAGGAACCCGCGTTTGGCTTCCCCAAAACGGTTTTCCACGATGGCGTTCCGGATCAAGGCCGTGACTTCCGTCATGAAGTGGAGGTTGTGGAGGCTGAGCAATCGCAGCACCAGCAACTCCTCGGCCTGGAACAGATGCCGCAAATAAGCCTTCGTGTAGTTGCGGCAGCATTCGCAGGAACAATCCGGATCCAGGGACGTCAGGTCCCCCGCGTATCGGGCGTTCTTCAGGGCAATCCCACCCCTCCGGGTCAAGGCCGTTCCATTCCGCGCGATCCGCGTGGGCATGACGCAATCGAACATGTCCATGCCGCGCTCCACGCACTCCCAAAGGTCCTCGGGGGTTCCCACCCCCATCAAATAGCGCGGCTTGTCCGCGGGAAGATAAGGCGCCGTGTATTTCACCACTTCGTAAATGCTTTCCTTGGGTTCGCCCACCGAGACCCCGCCGATGGCGTAACCCGGAAACTCCAATAGCCCCAACTGTTTGGCGCTTTTTTCGCGCAAATGCGGGAAATTGGACCCTTGGACGATCCCATAAAGGGCCTGTCGGGATTCCCGGCCGCTTTTCCGGTGGGCGGCCAGGCACCGTTCCGCCCAACGGGCGGTTCGATCCACCGATTCCTCAACATATTTCTCCGTGGACGGATAGGGAATGCATTCGTCGAAAGCCATGATGATGTCCGCCCCGATTTGGTGCTGCAGCATCGTGGCCGACTCGGGAGTCATTTCCCAGGGGCTGCCGTCCAAGTGGGACTGGAACCGGACGCCGTCCTCGCTGATTTGGCGCAAATCCGCCAGGCTGAAGACCTGGAATCCCCCGCTGTCCGTCAAAATGGGCTTCTCCCAATGCATGAAGGCGTGCAATCCGCCGGCCCTCGCCAAAAGCTCCGCTCCCGGCCGGAGCATCAAGTGGTAGGTGTTGGCCAGCAGGATCTCGGAACCGCAGGCCATGACGTCTTCCGACGACAGGGCCTTGACCGAGGCCTGGGTCCCCACGGGCATATAACAGGGGGTCCGGACTTCCCCATGGTCCAGCTTCAAAAGGCCCGTGCGGGCGGATGTTTTCAAGTCGCGGGCGACGACCTTAAATTCGTGCAAAATTCATTTCCTTTTCCTTGATCCCACTAAAAAATCCAAGCCGAACCCGCTCCAAAAAACGACCGCCAACAGGGAAAGGAAGCATCCGAGCCGAAACGAGGCGGGCCGATAGACGACCTCGGCTTGCGTTTCACCCGGTCCCAGGACCAAACCCCGGAAATCATGGTTGACCGCCTCCAAAGGCCGCCAACATCCCTTCACCCCTCCCCACCAGCCGGGGTAGGCCCATTCGCTGGAAACCAGCAAGGCCTTCCCCTTCCCTACGGCTTGGAGGTCCACCGCGTTGGGGGTCCGGGAAGTTTCCCAAACCTTTCTCCGGACGTAAAGCCCTTGTTTCAATGCGTCGGCCACCAGGCAGTCCTTGGAAAAGTCGAAGGTCGGTGCGCCATAGCGTTCCTCGTCCGCCTTCCACGACCCCGAAACCTCCGCCTTTTCGACGGAAAACCACTTGGGTTGGGGTTCCGGGTTTTCCCAAAAAGACGGCGCCGGCCCCGGCCCCTCTTTCACCGGCCCCAATACATAACGGACGTTCAAATAATCGAGAATTTTCCGCCGGACCGGAGGCCCCACTTCAAGCGGTGCGTAATACCAATGAAGCTCCTCTTTTAAAAAGATCGGATTGGAATAAGCGACCTCCTCCAGGCCGTAGGCCAGGGGCCAGTCCGGGATCAAGAGGTCCTTTAATCGCCGGTAAACATCCGGAACGCTGTTGCCCGAAACCACGTGGTATTGATCCACAAAGTCCGGCGCCTGGTAAATCCTTCCCGCCGCGGTGAGGCGGCCGCACAGGGCGGGTCGCTCATCGTAATAGGACCGATCCAAGGTGAAATGGAAGCTTCGGACCACCGGCCCCAGGGACAAAACAAGCGACGCCAGACAAAAAGCCCACCTCCAGGCGGTGCGGACTTTTTTCCATCCCGCCAAAACCAGCAACAACAAGGCCGCCCAAAAGCTCGGGAGTTCCCAGGGGACTCCCCCCAAAAGCGCCATCCCAAAGACACCCAAGGACAAGGCCAACCACAGGCTAAAAGGGTTGGCCCCCCTGCTTTCCTCGGGATTCATCAGGCGTTCCGCTCCCGCCAATGCCGCTCCCACCGTGACAAAAAGGACCAAAGGGATCCAATAACCGGATCTCGCCACCCACCGGTAGCCGGGGCAGAAGGCCTTGAGCCATCCTCCCACGGCGGCTTTTTCACCCAGGCTCAACACCAAAAGGGTGGCCCCAAGGGGCAAGGACGCCTTCCCCCGGCCCCGCCCCAAGCCCCAAAAAGCCAAAACCACAATGGGCAAACCAATTAAGTAAACCGAAACAAAAAACGGCGCGTCCGGATGGGAATAGAGGGGATGCCCCAGGTAAAAGGGGTTGAACCAGGTCGCCAAGTTCGCCGGGCCCATGGCGTCCGCCATGTCCAGGCGCCGGTGGGCATTGCTAAAAGCGGTCATTTCCCAGAAAGGCAGTGCCCAAGCGGCGGCAAAAAGGGCGGCGACCCCTAAGGCCCCGGCTCCTTTCCACCATTGGGCCGGCGCGATTCTTCCTTGTTCCTCCCACCCGGACCGAAAAAGCCATTCCAACGCCAGGGCGAGCCAAGTGAGATAAGCCATCACCGGATAGCCGGCCGTCATTTGCAGGGCCGCCGACAAGGACAACCCCCACCATGCCCCCTTCCGGTTTTGACGCAGCCGCTCGGCGGACCCGAAGACCCAGGGTATCCAGGAACAAGTGAAAAACATGGAAGGCGCCCAGGTGAGGCTCACCGCGTTGGCGGAAAAACCGAAGGCCAGGCATCCCAAGAAGGAGGCGGGCCGGCTGAAACCCCGGCCTTTCGACCAAAACCAAAATCCGCCCAGGAGCCATAAATGGTGGAGCAAGGTAAGCCAAGTAAAGGCGCCGGTGGGGTTGAGCCATTGGTACAAAAGGATCTTGGGAGGATACCAAACCGCCATTTCCGGATCCGCCAGGTAAGGCGTCCCCATTCCGGCATCGGGGTTCCAAAGCGGAAGCAGTCCCCCGTGGATGACCCCGCTCCCCCATTTCCAAAGCGGGTAAAAAAACCGGGAACAATCGAGGAACACGAAAGTTTGATGCCAGAAGAGCACCCGGAAATGGAAAAGGGCCCAAAAGATCCCGATCCCTAAGAGGAAGGGTAAATCCGGCCTGTTTTTTTCAAAAAAGCGGGAGCGTTTCATCGCCTAATAAGATAAAAGGGACGGGACCGATTGGGTAAACTTTCGCGACTTTTCATGCCGAAAGATCACGTGAACCGGAGGTTTTATGGATCATCCCCGTCCTATTTTCGTGCCGCCCGGGGGACCTCCCCAGGGTCCGGGCCCGGATCGGGGGATTTACGCCCGGATGGGAGAGGAAAACATCTTCAAAATGATGTCGGATTTTTACGGGGAGCTCGAAAAGTCCCCCCTCCGGCCCCTTTTTCCCCCGGACATGGAGGAGGCTTCCCGCAGGTCCGCCCTCTTCTTTGTGACGCTCCTGGGAGGGCCTCCCCTTTACGCGGAAAAACACGGCCCTCCCCGCATGCGGGCAAGGCACCTTCCTTTCGGGATTGATGAAAAGGCAAGGCAGGTTTGGCTGGGCTGTTTTGGGAAGATCCTGGAAGGCGCTGAAGCCAAGTACGGGTTCCCGGGCGAACACCTGGAAGGCTTCAAAAGGTTCCTGGAGGATTTTTCAGCTTGGATGGTGAACAAGGCCTGAAGGGCCCCGGCACCCGCTTGAAACCGCCGGCCCGTCAGGAACCCCGCTTATTTTCTCCGCGCCCTTTTCCGTCGGCGGGCGGTCCGGGGCTTCGCCTTGGAAGGCGTCCGGGACGGGATTTTCTTGTAATAGATCAATTCCGGGTTGTCGCGGTCCAAGTGGGAAATGAACCCGGCCTTCACGTAGCCCGCCCGTTCGAAAACGGTCTGCATGGCCTTGTTGGAGCGGTTGGTCGAGGAAAAAAGCTTGTTCCCCGGGCAGAAATTTTCCATGGCGTCAATCAAGGCCGTCGCCACCCCATGCCGGCGCATCCGAGGATGGACCACCACCAGGTCGATGAAATAATGGCTGTAGAAATCCTTGGTCCAGATGAGGAACCCGGCAGGTATGTGGCCCAGGAAGGCCACAAAGGCCCTTTTTTCCTTGAGGCCGGCGTTTAAGTGCCGGAGCTTATGCCATTTGGGCGCGGCGGCCTTATTGATCTCGACCATGGCCTCCAGGTCTTTAGCCCGGGCGGCCTGGATGCGGAGCTTGAATTCCCTTTCGATGATGCCCATGTCGTTTTCTTTTCGGTGATGTGGTTGGCAGGAGCATTTTACAAACAAACAGCTTCCCCGGCAGGTGTTTTTTCACGGCCCTTTTACGTGGAAAGGGGGGGCCGGGGCCCGGCCTAAAGGATCAGCATCGCATCGCCATAGGATAAAAACCGGTACCCTTCCCGAAGGGCCTCCTCGTAAGCCGCCAAAACCCTTTCCCTGCCCGCGAAGGCGCACACCAGCATGAGCAGCGTCGATTGGGGCTGGTGGAAATTGGTGAAAAGGGCGTCCACGGCACGGAAAGGATATCCGGGAGTGATGAAAATCCGGGTTTCATCCACGCCGGCCCTCAAAGAACCGTCCGCTTGAACGGCCGATTCCAGGGCCCGCACCACCGTCGTCCCGATGGCGACGACCCGTCCCCCTTTTTCCCGCACGGACCGGATCGCGGCCGCCGAAG
>JAICXI010000146.1 GCA_025980505.1 bacterium
CCAAGGACCATATCGAAATCGGGGTTTCCGTCGTGGGCAAGGCCTCGGCCCAAATTTATTTGAACCAGGAATTCGTCAAGGAGATCCCCATCGATTGACCGCCGGGCCGCAAAGGGGACCAGCCTTTCTTCCTTATCCGCAAGGGGCGACTTGACCCGCGACCCGGCGGCGCCGGCCCGGAGGCCGTAAGCGGCCCGGGCCCCTCCCCTTCCCTGCGTATGATTGCAGTCATATCAAAAACAGCCTTCCCCTCTGAGGATATCGGTTCCGAGGGGGAAAACCATGAAATCCCAAATCCGCAGGGAAATCCCGTACAACTACACTTCGGCGGAGGATGAACAAGTCGTCCGCCTGCTTTTCGGCGCGCAGGCCTGGGAAACGCTGGAGAGGCTCCGGTCCCGCCGCGTCACGGGCCGGTCCGCCCGCCTCCTCATGCGCTTCATCGGGGACATGTTCATCCTCCGCCGCAATCCTTTCCTTTACCAGGAACTGGTGGATTCAACCCGGTCCCGCCGCCAGTTTTTGGGCGCCTACCAGGCCGACCTGGACGTCCTGCATCAAAATACCGGCAACGACGCGGATGTGGCCTGGGTGCTGGGCCGCTGCCAGGGCTACCTCGAGGGCCTCCGGGCCGAGGTCAACTTGTCCCGGGAACGCCGGGCCCGCATCCGCAAGGCCCTGGGCGCGGTCGTGGGCGAAAGCAATGTGTTGTTCGATCCCTTTGCGCTCATCAGCCACGTCACCGACGCCACCGACTGGCGGCTCTACATGCCCGTGGCCGTGGCCTTCCCGACTTCGGAAAACCAGGTGGCCCCCCTCCTCGCCGCCATTGAAAAGCAGGGTTTGAAGGCCGTCCCCCGGGGCGCGGGCACGGGCCTGACCGGCGGGGCCGTGCCGGTGGCGGACAACTGCGTCATGATCAACCTGGAAAAGCTCGACCAAATCCGGGGGATCTCGGAAAGGCCCTTCCTTTTGGAAGACGGCGCCCTCCATCCGGGCAAGGTCCTGGAAGTGGAAGCCGGCGTCGTCACCGAAAAAGCCATGCAAGCCGCGGACAAGGAAGGCCTGGTTTTCGCCACCGACCCCACCAGCGCCTGGGCCAGCACCATCGGCGGCAACCTGGCGGAAAACGCGGGCGGCAAGACCGCCGTGCTTTGGGGGACGGCCATCGACAACGTGTTGTCGTTCCGCATGGCCCTGCCGGGCGGGAAAACCGTGCGCGTCGAGCGCTCCCGCCATCCATTCCGGAAAATCCTGCATTCCGACCCCGTGGTTTTCCGGGTCGAGGACGGCGAAACCGGGAGCCTCCTGAGGACCGTGAAACTGCGGGGGGAGGAGATCCGCCGGAAGGGCGTGTGGAAGGACATCACCAACAAGGCTCTCAAGGGCCTGCCCGGCCTCCAGAAGGAAGGCACCGACGGCGTCATCACTTCGGCGGTTTTCGTCCTCTACCCCGCCTATGAATTCCAGCGCACCGCCTGCCTGGAATTTTTCGGCGAGGACATGGAGGAGGCGGGCCGGGTGATCCTGGACCTTTCGCGGGAATTCGAGAACAAGGGGCGGGAAACCCTGATGGCCCTGGAGCACTTTGACGAGGAATACGTGAGGGCCATCGACTACAAGGTCAAGGCCGCCCGGGGAGGCCGCCCCAAGGCCGTGCTGTTGGTGGACCTGGTGGCCCACCGGCCCGGGGATTTGGAAGAGGGCCTCCACCGCCTCCAGGCCGTCACGGACCGCTATCCCGACACCGAAATCTTCCTGGCGCGGGACGCCCGGGAAGGAACCGCCTTTTGGTCCGACCGCAAGCGCCTGGGCGCCATCAGCCGGCACACCAACGCCTTCAAGTTGAACGAGGACATCGTGCTTCCCCTGGACGCCCTGGCGGGATTCGCCCGCTACGTGGACGCTTCCAACGTGGACGAGGCCAAATTCAACCAATGCCGCTTCGTGGAGGAGGTCCGGGACTGGCTGGAGGTAACCGGACAGGGGGAGGACTGGGAACGCCTGGCCGCCAAGGGGCCCGCCGCCACCGCGCTTTGCGACGAAGCCCTCCGGGCCGTGGCCTCGGCGGACAAGAAGGCCGCTCGCGCGGGCGCCCCCGCCCTGGCCCTCAAGGCCTCCCTGCTCGAGCTCTTCCGGGGTTACGGGGACGCCTGCAAGGCCGTCGAACGGCTCCACGCGGAGACCCGTTCCCGCCTGATCGTCATCGCCACCCACATGCACGCGGGTGACGGCAACGTGCACGTGAATATCCCCGTCTTCTCCAACGACCGGGAAATGCTCAAGCGGGCCTTCGAAACCGCGGACAGGGTCATGCGCCACGCGGTGGAATTGGGCGGGGTGGTGTCGGGCGAACACGGCATCGGCGTGACCAAGCTCAAGCACCTGGAAAAGGACCGTTTGGAGGCCCTGGCCGCCTACCGCGCCCAGGTGGACCCCACGGGCCTGATGAACCCCGGCAAGCTGTCCGACCTGGAGGTGCCAGGCCGGGTTTTCACCCCCTCCTTCAACTTGCTGGAGCTGGAAGCCCGAATCCTGCAAAACGATTCGCTTTACGAACTGGCCGCCAAGATCTCCAAGTGCGTGCGCTGCGGCAAGTGCAAGCCCGACTGCTGCGTCTTCCACCCGGCCCGGGGGCTCTTTTACCATCCCCGCAACAAGAACCTGGCCATCGCGGCCATCATCGAGGCGCTGCTTTACGACGCCCAAAGGGCACGGTCCACGCGCTTCGAGTTCCTCAAGGAGTTGGAGGAGATCGCCGACCATTGCACCATCTGCCACAAGTGCCGGAAGCCCTGCCCGGTGGACATCGACACGGGCGAGATCACCATCCTGGAGCGCCGCATCCTGGCCGCCCGCAAGTATAAGCACACGGCCCTGGCCACCCGCCTGTCCCTGCGCTACCTGAAAAGCCGTTCCCGGGTCTTCAACGCCCTTTTCCGCCGGGCGGTGCTGGGGGGCGGACTGGGCCTGCAGCGCCTGGCCGCGCGGGCGATCCGGCTCCTTCCCAACCCCGGGGACTGGAAGGCCTTCGGGCCCTTCAGCCTGCTGCGCTCCCCCATGCTTCCGGCCGGGAGGGGGACCCTCCATTCCATCCTGCCCCGGCTGGAGGCGCACCAGGCCCTGATCGTCGATCCGCCGGGCGAGGCCTCCCCAACGGTCTTTTACTTCCCGGGATGCGGGTCCGAGAGGCTTTTTTCCGGCGTGTGCAAGGCCTCGCTTTACCTGCTCTTGAAAGCCGGCGTGAGGGTGGTGCTTCCCCCGCCCTTCCTTTGCTGCGGCTTCCCCATCCACGTCAACGCCCAGGCCGCCGAGCATGAACGAAAGGTGTTGGGCGACACCATCATCTTCAGCCAGATCCGGGAAATGATGCGGCACCTGTCCTTTGACGCTTGCGTGGTTTCCTGCGGCACCTGCATGGAAGCGCTCAAGGCCATGGGAACCGAAGGTATCTTTGAGGCCCCCCTGGAGGACGTGAGCCGTTACGCCCTGGCCCGGGGCCTGGCCCTGGAAAAAGGCGGCCACCACCTGTACCACAAGCCTTGCCACGATTCCCTGGGAGGCGCGGCCGTGGACTTTTTCAAGGCCAAGGCGGACCTGAAGCTGGCCGCCGTGCCCCACTGCTGCTCGGAGGCCGGGACCCTCTCCATGAGCCGCCCGGACATCGCCTTTAACATGTTGGATAAGAAAACCCGCGCCGTGAAGGAGGCCCTTCAAAACGGTTCCCCCGGCGGCCTGCTGTTGACCAACTGCCCCAGTTGCCTCCAGGGATTGGGCCGCAACGCCGCCCTGGGCGTCAAGCCCAGGCATCTGGCCGTGGAACTGGCCCGCCGTGCCGGCGGGGAACATTGGGAGAAGGAACTTAAGGAGATGCTCGCCCATTCGGAAGTGGTGAATTTCTAAGGCCGGTACAAACCGAAGCCCGCGCCGGGCAAAAAAAACCGGGGGGCCCCGCTTGCCCATCCGCCTTCATCAAGGAGCGGTTCTAAAAAGCTCCCCCCTCAAAGCGGCCTTGCCGGGCGGCCCGCTCCTCCGCTTTCGGCGCCTTGTCGGCTTTTCAGGCGCTCTTTTCCCGCAAGTTAAACCTCCCGCGGTTTAATCCGCGGGACGGGCCGGCCCAACCCCTCCTTCCGCTTCTCCCGGCATCCCCAATCCCGGGGGAAGTCCCCTTCATCCTTTCCCTTCATTTCCCGGCCCCCCCACTTTCCAACCGGAACTTCGGGCGGCTTTCCATTGCGTTGTTTCCCTCGGGATATTTCCGGGACGAAAAACCAGGGAGGCATTTTTCCCGGCCCAGGATGCGGCCTGTCGGGACTTCCCGTCCGGGGCCCGGGCCTTTATACTTGGGACAGCCGTGATTTCGCCGCCGGGCTTTCACCCCAAAGGAACAACCTTGGCCTTGACCTCCACCCTTTACCGTTTCCGGATCGACCTCTCGGACGTGGACCGGAGCCTCTACCAGACCCTCGAGTTCCGGGCCGCCCTGCACCCTTCCGAATCCCTTCCCTTTTTCATCACCCGGATCCTGGCTTTTTGCCTCAATTACCGCGAAGGCTTGGAGTTTTCCCCGGGCATCAGCGCTCCCGACGAGCCGGCCCTCCGCGTCCCGGACCTGACCGGAGGAATGGAGTTGTGGATCGACATCGGGCACCCTTCCGTCAAGCGCATCCACAAGGCCTCCAAATCGGTCCCCGAAGTGAAGATCTACACCCACAAGGACGCGCGCCTGCTGGCAAAGGAACTGAAGGAAGGGAAGGTCCACCGGGCCGGGGAAATCGGGCTTTATTCGATGGACCCCAAGTTCTTGAACGCGCTGGGTTCCACCCTGGACCGCGACAACCGCTGGGAAATGACCCGCAACGAAGGGGAACTGTACGTGGGGGTCGGCAAGGAATCCTTCCAAGGCCGCCTGGAGCGCCATTTCCTGGCCGGATGACTTTCGAACCTTCCGGGGCGCCCCTTTCCAACCCTTCCCGCCGGCGCCTCGCCGGCATCCCCTGCCTAGGAACTTCAGGGCCTTTTTGCTAAGATACGCGTTCGCCGTTTCCAATCAGCCCATCCCGAGGATTCGAATGAAATCCATCAAAGTGTCGGCTTCCATCCTTTCCGCGGACTTCGGGGACCTCCTCAAGAGTTCCAAACAAGCCGTGGAGGCGGGCTGCGACCTGTTGCACATGGACGTCATGGACGGCCACTTCGTGCCCAACATCACCTTCGGCGCGCCGGTCATCGCCGGCCTCAAGGGCAAGGTGGACGTGCCCATGGACAGCCACTTGATGATCGAGAACGCCAACAAGTACATCCCGGACTTCGCCAAGGCGGGCTCCACTTACATCCTTTTCCACGCCGAGGCCGTCGAGGACCCCGCCGAAACCATCGGCCTCATCCGCTCCCACGGCTGCAAGCCCGGCATGGTGCTGAACCCCGGCACGTCCGAGGAGATGCTGAAGCCCTTTGCCGGGGACCTGGATTACGCGCTTTTCATGTCGGTTTGGCCCGGTTTTTCCGGGCAAGCCTTCATCCCGGACGTGGTGCCCAAGATCGCCCGCTTTTCCAAGTGGTGCGGGGCGCAGGGACTGCATCCGGAGGTCGCCGTGGACGGCGGCATTACCCCCAAAACCGCGCCCCAGGTGGTGGAGGCCGGGGCCACCCTGCTGGTGGCCGCCA
>JAICXI010000461.1 GCA_025980505.1 bacterium
ATCGTGGAGGACCTGGACGCGGGCAAATCGCACATCTGCTTCCGCATGGGCTACCGCCCCCAGGCCTTTGACCTGGCGGACTTCAAGTTGGCCACCTACGGGACCTCGGTAAAGATGGAGGACCTGCCCCAGACCAAGGCCTCCTACGGCGGAATGGACGAGGACGCGCCCTGGCGCAAGGAAGCCCAGGAGCGCATTGAGAAGATCCGGAAGGGCGACCTGTCCGTGACGGTCACGACCCGCGACGGGAAGCCGGTGGCGGACGCCAAGGTGGCCGTGCGCATGAAGAAGCAGGCCTTCGGGTTCGGCACGGCCGTGGTGGCCAAGACACTGGCCACTCCCGGCGGCGACAACGACCGTTACCAGAAGGAAGTGGGGCGCCTGTTCAACCGCGTGGTGTTCGAGAACGACCTCAAGTGGGGCCCCTGGGAAACCGGCGCCACCAACACGGACTACAACTGGCGCCGCGAATACGTGCAGGCGGCCTTGAAATGGCTGCATGCCCGGGACATTGATGTTCGGGGCCACAACATGGTGTGGGGCACCTGGCGCTACCTGCCGGCCGAAATCAAGCAGCTCTCCGGGGACCCTAAGGCCCTGGAAGCCGCCGTTGAAAAGCGCATCCTGGACGTGGGATCGGCCCTGAAGGGGCAGGTGACCGAGTGGGACGTGGTGAATGAGCCGGTGCCGGAGCATGACCTGACCGACATCCTGGGAAAACAAGCCATGGTGACCTGGTACAAGGCCGCCCGCAAGGCGGACCCGGTTGCCTTGCTTTTCGTGAACGACTATCCCAGCCCGGACACAACGGGCCACCTGGACGCCTATGACCAGACCATCCAGTACCTGCTGGACAACGGCGCACCGCTGCAGGGCGTGGGATTGCAGGGCCACGTGGGAGGAGCGCCCTGGTCCATCCCGGCCCTGCTCAATACCCTGGACAAATTGGGGGCCCATGGGCTTCCGATTGAGATCACCGAATACGACACGGACATCAACGACCCGCAGCTGGACGCCCAGTTTTTAAAGGATTTCCTCACGGCCGTCTTCAGCCATCCCGCCGTCGAGGGTTTTCTCATGTGGGGCTTCTGGGACGGCGCCCACTGGCACCACCACGCGCCCCTCTTCAACACGGACTGGACCGCGAAACCCTCGGACAAGGTCTACGAGGACCTGGTCTTGCACGACTGGTGGACCAACGCCGACGGGACCACGGATGCCGGGGGCTCCTACGCCTTGCGGGGTTTCCTGGGGGATTACGAAGTGACCGTGACCAAGGGTTCCAAGACCGTGACCCTTCCGGCCAAGCTGGACAAGGAAGGCCTGGCCCTGAAGGTGGTCTTGAAGTAGGAAGGGCGTTCCACTGGATGGGATTCGACCGGCTGTCGGCCATTCGCCGAAAGCCGACGGCCGGTCATCCCCTCCATCGAGGTTTTCCCTCGCCCTCCGCGTCCCCGGGGTGAAAAAATGTCTTTTGCCCCTCGGGGCGGCTTTATCGTGAAGCCTAATCCGCCGCCTTTTGCCTGCGTGATGAGGGTAGGCGCTTAACCGGAAAAACCCCAAGCAAGCAAAAGAAAAAAACGCCCACCCTTTAGCGTCTTCCCGCGATTTATCCACTTTTCCAACTGAAAAGGCATATAGTTTAAGTGAAGGTTGTTGTGGTTTTGCCGGGGCAGGGAGAGGAGGAGTTCCATGCGGTTAAAAACAAAGGTGGTTTGCCAGAGCTGCGGTACGCCGGTCGAAAAGGAAATCTTCAAGGGCACGGAAATCAACGGCGCCTTGTCGGACCTTTATTGTCGCCGTTGCTACATGTTCGGGGCCTTCACCGACAACGCCATGACCGCGGAAAAAATGAGCGAAATCGTCCACCAGAAGATGATCGAATTGAAGTTCCCCCGCTACCTGGCCCAACTCCTGGCCGAGCACGTCCACACCCTCAAGCGTTGGGTGCCCTCCAAGAACTGATCCTCGAAGTTGAAAAGCCCCCTTATTCACCCAACCAAGAAGCTCCCACTTCGG
>JAICXI010000127.1 GCA_025980505.1 bacterium
GGTTTCGACCCCGGAAGTGCGGAAGGAGGCCGGGGGAAGCCGCCCCGACTATTCCACTTTGAACATCCTGGGCCTGCGGGTGCCCGGCTTTTTCGGGGACCCGAGCACGGTCTTTTACCCCGGCGACAGTTGCTTCCTCTTCGCCCGTTTCCTGGCGCCGGAAGGGCCCTTTGACCCGGAATTTTTCGAGGGCCAGGAGGGCGAGTATTTGGGATGGAGGTTCCGGTTCATGCGCAAGGGGATCCGGCGGTCGGCCGCCAAGGTTTTCCGCACCGAAGGGCCCGCCGACCTCCCGGGTTGGAAGAAGATCTACCATCAAACCCGGAGCCGCTGGATGAACCTCTTTTGCTTTTACGGGGGTTGGAGCCTGGCCAAAGTGCTGCCCTGGATCGCGGCCGAAGCCTTGTGGCGCCTGGTGAAAAGCCTGGGCACGGGGTTGGACCCGGCCTTGGGGAATGGCCTGGCCCTGGCCTGGGTCTTCACCCATCCCCTGGTCATCCTGCGCAAACGGCGGGAGATCCAGCAAAAGAGAAAAGCCCATGACGGTGAAATCCTGAGGTATTTGAGCGGGCGGGTGGCAAGGGACGGCGGCGCCGTGGCCAGGGTCCTGAATTTCGCGTCGCTGGCCTATTGCGCCTTGGTGGGCCTGGAAGTGATGGAATACCAGGAAAACGCCTAGCAGGATGCTGAAAAAAGTCCTCCTTCGGCGGAACTTTTCAAAAACATCCAATGGAACCCCCGAATTCCTCCGGAATTTCAGGGGTGGCCGGCGGCTGGGTGGCCCTGTTTTGGTTTTTCAGCAGCCTGCTAGGAGCCTCCGGGAGCCGCGCCGCCGTTTGAGGGAAATAAAACTTAAATTTTTATACGAAACGATGCCCTTGGCGTCCGTTTCCAACAACCCTCGCCCCGGCCCTTTTGCCCTGAGGCCCTCGAAGGGCTCCCCTCAAGGGAGAGGGGGATCGACGTCAAATCAACCGCAAACCGACGCCAAGTGCATAGTTCCCTTTTTATATTGTTCAGGGTAAACTCAGGGCTCTTCAAAACAAGCTTGAGTCCGCAATTAAGGTTCCCGATCCGGGAACTTTCGCGGTTGGAGGAATAACTCTTGTCCAAGATCGTGAAAAAAAGCTCGACCTTTATCGACTTCCCGCAGAGGTGTGAAATGTGCGGGACCACCTTGACGCTTTATCCCAAAGGCTTCGCTCCCTGCCCCCATTGCCAAAAAAAGGTCTGCCGCCAGTGCTGGGGAGGCGTGTGGAGTTCCAAGTCCTTCGCCGCCGAAACTTGTTCCCACAAGTCGGAGGATGAGACCGGGGTCATTTCGCCCGTGGGGCAGCAGCGGTCGGCCTTCCAGTGGGACTGGCAAAGGGCGCTCTTCGTCCTGGCCCTGGGCGCATTGGCCCTGGGCATCCTGGTGTTCCTCCTCAACTTGTTCATCTTCTAGTCCGTTTTCCCCCCGTGGGAATCCGCCGTCCAGAAGCCATTTCCCTTCCTGGAGAAGGATGCATGCGCATCGCCTTGGTTCACGACTGGCTCACCGGCATGAGGGGGGGCGAGAAGGTCCTCCTGGGGCTGATGGAGCTTTTTCCCGGCGCGGACATCTTCACCCTGGTTTACCGTCCCGAGAAATTCGGCGACATCTTCAAGGAACGCAAGGTCACGACGTCGGTCCTGCAACGCCTGCCCCTGGGAAAAACCCGCTACCCCTACTACCTGCCCCTTTACTGGGAATTCATGGGCGGGTTCGACCTGTCGGGCTACGATTTGATCGTATCCTCCAGTTCCGCCTGCGCCAAATGGGTGCGCAACCCATCCCAAGCCCTGCACGTGTGCTACTGCCACACCCCCATGCGCTATATTTGGGACCTCTTCGGGGATTATTTCGGGCCATCCGCCTCCCCGCCCTTGCGGTGGGCCGCCCGCTTTTTCCGGTCCTACCTGCAGGATTGCGACTTGAAGTCCAACGAGGGGGTCACCCACTTCCTGGCCAATTCCACCGAGGTCCAAGGCCGCATCCAACGCCTTTACGGGCGGGAATCGCAGGTCATCCATCCGCCCGTGGATATCGACCGGTTCCGCCTGAAGAAGGGCAAGGGCGACACTTACCTCGTGGTTTCGGCCCTGGTGCCCTATAAGCGCGTGGACCTGGCGGTCCGGGTCTGCACCCGGCGCAGCTGGCCCCTGGTGGTGGTGGGGCAGGGCAGCGAGGAAAAAAGGCTGAAGGCCATGGCCGGGCCCACGGTGTCCTTCAAGGGCTGGGTTCCGGACGGGGAAATGCCCGCCTATTACGACAAGGCCAAGGCCCTGCTTTTCCCGGGCCGGGAGGATTTCGGAATCGTGCCGGTCGAGGCCCTGGCCTCGGGTTGCCCGGTGGTGGCCTTCGGGGAGGGGGGCGTCCTGGACACGCTGTCCGACGGCGAGACCGGCGTCCTTTTCCACGAGAGGACCGAAGAGGCGCTGGAGGCCGCCATCGGGCGGTTCGAGAAGATGGACTTCAAACCCGAGGCCTTGAGGGAGAAGGCCAACCGCTTCTCCAAGGCCCGCTTCCTGTTCCGCACCCAGGTTTATTTCCGCAAGCTTTTCGGCGCGCAGGTGCAGGAGGAAAACCTCAAGATCTAGTTCCGCCGGGAATGGGCGGTTTGGGAATGACGTCTGAAAAGACCCTGGGAGTTGTCGGTTGCCGGTTCCCAGTGGCCGGTTGGGAACAGGTGGTAGATAACGCTCAAACTTTCGTCTGGGGGCGGATAAAATGGGGCAGAGTTATAAGGATCTGGTGGTTTGGAAAAAATCAATGGGCCTTGTCATGCAGGTATACCGGGTAAGCCGGAAATTTCCCAAGGAAGAAACTTACGGCTTAACCAGCCAAATGCGCCGCTCGGCCGTTTCCGTGCCCAGTAATATCGCGGAAGGAAGCGGAAGGCGTTCCTCGGGAGAGTTCCGGCAATTTTTAATCCAGGCCCGTGGATCCTTGTTGGAGCTGGAGACTCAACTGCAGATCGCCGAAAACCTGGACTATCTAAAAACCCAGCAAGCCGAGGAATTAACGGCGATGACCGGTGAAGTGGGAAGGATGTTGAACGGTCTGTTGGACTACTTGAACCGCAAAAAGCAGTGACCGACAACCGGCCACCGACAACTGGCAACTTTTTTTGAGGGAGAGATGCGATTGAGGATTTTTTCCATTTTTTCACTCGTCAGTTTCTGCCTGGACGGCCTGCTCGTGGCCGGGTCCTTCATGCTGGCCAACTGGATCCGCTTTTATTCCGGCTGGATGAAGGTCGGCTCGATCACTTCCTATCCCCATTACCGGACCTTCCTCCTGTTCTTCGTGGCGGTCCACCTGGTGGTCTTCAAGTACGTGGGGCTGTACCGCAGCCGGCGCGGCGTCTCGGGGGTGGACGAGTTTTCGAAGGTGGCCAAGGCCGTCTTTATTTCCGCCTTGCTGGTTTCCTCCTCCACCTTCCTCATCCGGTTTTTCGCCTTTTCCCGGCTGGTCATCGCGTTCTCGGCGGTCCTGGTTGTCGCCACCGTCTGGCTGGAAAGGAGCCTGCTGCGCCGAGCGCAGGTGCTGCTGCGCCGCCGGGGCGTGGGCGTCACCCGCATTTTCGTGGCGGGCACGGGGGAGACGGCCAAGGTCCTGATCCGGCGCATCACGCGGAACCCGGGGCTGGGCTACCGCATCGTCGGCGTGGTTTCGGAAGGCAGGACTTCCGGCGCCGTGGAAGGTTTCCGGGTCCTGGGCGTCCTGTCGCAGTTCAACCAGCTCCTCGGGAAGCACAAACCCGACGAGGTCATCTTCGCCCTTCCGGCCGCGGCCCACGGGCAACTGATCCCCCTGTTGGTCACGCTGCAGGACCGGGGGGTGAAATACAAGATCGTGTCGGACCTCTTCGGCCTCATCACCAGTCCCCTGGAAAGCGACGTGCTGCTGGACATGCCCGTTTTCGAGATGAAGGAGGCGCCCCTCCGCGCCTGGTACAACCGCGCCGCCAAGAGGACCTTCGACCTGGTGCTGGCGGCGGCCGGCATCGCGGTCCTGAGCCCCCTCTGGATCCTCATTTCGGCCGGCGTGAAACTTTCCTCGCCCGGGCCCGTCTTGTTCCACCAAAAGAGGGTGGGAAGGGACGGGCGCATCTTCCACATGCGGAAGTTCCGCACCATGAGGGTGGGCACGGAAACCGTGGCCTTCACCGCCAAGAACGACCCCCGGGTGACCCGGTTCGGCGCCTTCCTGCGCAGGACCAGCCTGGACGAACTGCCCCAGCTTTTGAACGTGGTGACGGGCCGCATGAGCCTGGTGGGCCCCCGGCCCGAGGTGCCGGGGCTGGTGGAGAAGTTCCGGAAGGAGATCCCGCGCTATTTCGAGAGGCACCAGGTGAAGTCGGGCATCACGGGATGGGCCCAGGTGAACGGGTTCCGGGGAAACACGTCCCTGGAGGAACGGGTCAAGTACGACATCTATTACATCGAGAACTGGAGCCTGTTGTTCGACGTCAAGATCATCGCGCGGACGGTGTTGGACATCCTGGAACACGAACACGCCTATTGAGGGGGCCAAGGGGATTGGGCTGGAGTTCCGCCCTGAATAGACGAAGCCCGTAACCATGGGCTTTGGTTGTCCGCGGTGGGGCCCGCATTGGAAGGGGAAACGACATGGGAAAATTGATCGCGGCGATCAACATGACCCTGGACGGGTTTTGCGACCATGCGGCGATGATCGCGGATGGCGAATTGCACCGACATTACACCCATTTATTACGCAACGCGGGAACCCTGCTGTACGGAAGGACGACCTATCAACTCATGGAAAGTTTTTGGCCATCGGTCGTAAAAAAACCCACCGGTGACAAACCAACGGATGAATTTGCGGTAGTCATGGACAATATTCCGAAGATTGTTTTTTCCCGCACGCTGAAAAAGGTTGATTGGAAAAACACAAAATTGAAAAAGGAAGTTGTTAAAGAAGAGGTTTTGGAACTCAAGGAACAAGGGGTTAAGGATATTTTAGTCGGCAGCCCGAGCTTGATCTCCGCCTTTACACAACTCGGCCTCATTGATGAATACCAGCTTTGCGTTCATCCGGTTATTCTAGGGAAAGGCCTGCCGTTATTTAAGGACGTCAGGGAACGAATTTACCTTAAGCCCTTAAAAACGGAAACTTTTGGCTCGGGTGCGGTGGTTCTTTACTATGAGCCGGCCGAAAAATGAGCGCGTCGCCCAACCGCCTTCAACCGGCTGCCGTGAAGAATGGGGAGTTTAAAGGGGGTTGCTGTCCGCGGCGGGGAGGTGTAGCGGACAAAGGGGCCTTGATGTTTTTTTCCTTAGATACATATAATTGATGCATATATTAAGTATGCATTAAGGAGAGGCGCATGCGAACCACCCTTGAACTTTCAAATCACTTAATCAAAGAACTCATGTCCGTTGAAAAATGGGCCTCCAAAACCCAGGCCATTGAGACGGCGATCGAGGACTTTGTCCGGCGCAGGAGATTGGATAACCTCATTTCCGCCAAGGGCCGCTTGAAAGTAAAGGACGTTTCGGCCGAATTACGGAAGATGGAACTCCATGCCCGCTGAGATCCTGATCG
Organism: bacterium; assembly: GCA_025980505.1. Lineage (GTDB taxonomy): Bacteria > Oederibacteriota > Muellerivitia > Muellerivitales > Muellerivitaceae > JAICXI01. The sequence goes on from JAICXI010000127.1 coordinate 5,591, forward strand.
ATACCTCCGTTTGGATCGATTATTTCCGGAAACCAGACAGTGAAACGGGAGATAAGATCGTCAAACACTTGAAACGTGGTTCTTTATCAACGTGTGGAGTCGTTGTTTTTGAGGTGTTGCAGGGCGCGGCGGATCAGGAAGAGTTCGCTTTCCTGGAGGAGAACCTAAAAGGTTTGCATTTCCTCGATTCCAATGCCGAGGTATTTTACGAAGCCGGCCGGATTTCCTATGAGTTGCGGAAACATGGCACAACCCTTCCCTTGAGTGACCTTCTCATTGCCACTTTGGCCATGTCGAACCGTCAAACCCTTTGGACCAAGGATCAACATTTCAAAAAGATAAAAGGCCTTCATCACCAATTCTTTTGATTGAACCTGTCCACGGCGGGGAGGTGTAGTGGACAGGCCTTGGAGCATTGAATGGGGATTGCGAATCTCTCCGA
>JAICXI010000088.1 GCA_025980505.1 bacterium
GGAGCGCTTGAACCCCCGTTCGACCGACACTTACATCATTTCCATGACCCATGGCGTGTCCGACGTGCTGGCGGCACTGCTTTTCCTGAGGGAAGCCGGCCTGTACCGGAAGGAAGGGCACAGCCACTTGAACATCGTGCCGCTTTTCGAGACCGGGGAGGATTTGAGGCGGGCCGGCGGCATGTTCGAGCGGCTGTTGAAAAACGAGTCCTATCGCGCCCACTTGAAGTTGCGGGGGGATTTCCAGGAAATCATGCTGGGATACAGCGACTCCAACAAGGAAAGCGGCTACCTGGCCTCCCAATGGGCCCTGTACCGCGCCCAAACCGAGCTGGCCCGGATCGCCGACAGCCGACAGATCGCCCTGCGGCTTTTTCACGGCCGGGGAGGCAGCGTGGGGCGGGGCGGAGGGCCGGCCAGCCAGGCCATCCTTTCCCAGCCTCCCGGCACCGTCAAGGGCCGGATCAAGATCACCGAGCAAGGCGAAGTCATCAGCGACCACTACGGGGAACAAGTGACGGCCCGGCGGCACCTGGAGCAGATCGCCAACGCGGTGCTGCGTTCCTCCTTTCCTTCGCGGGAAATCATGCCCAAAGCCGAATGGAAACAAATCATGGAGAAACTGGCCGGCCATTCCTTCCAAGCCTACCATTCGCTTATTTACGGCCATCCCCGGTTCGCCGAATTTTTCCAGACCGCCACGCCCATCGCGGAAATCAGCCGCCACCGTATCGGAAGCCGCCCTTCCCGACGCGCCGATGACACCTCCATCGAAAACCTGCGCGCCATTCCCTGGGTTTTTTCCTGGATGCAAAGCCGTTACACCCTGCCGGGCTGGTACGGAATGGGCAGCGCCATGGAAAACTATTTGAAGGCCGAACCGGAAAAGGGCTTGTCCATCCTGAGGGAGATGTACAGCCAATGGCCCTTTTTCCAAACCGCCCTGGACAACGCCCAGATGATCCTTTCCAAGGCCGACCTGGACATCGCGCGCCGTTACGCCGAACTGGTGCCCGACAAGGGTCTGGGCCGGGAAATCTTCGAATCCATCCAAATCGAATACGACCGGACGGTCCGGATCATCTGCCAGGTGGCGCAAGTGAACGAGCTTTTGGAAAAGGACCGGGGGTTGTACGAATCCATCAAGCGCCGCAATCCCTACATCGACCCCTTGAGTTTCATCCAAATCGAGCTCATCAAGCGCCTTCGGAACCAGCCCGGCGAAGCCGACCGCCGGGAACTGGAGGACGCCATTTTGATGACCATCAACGGCATCGCCGCAGGGCTCAAAAACACGGGCTGATCTTCCTTTCGTCCCGGAATTCCTCAACCAAGACGGCTCACCAATCATCAAAACAAGGCTTTAATTGGTGACCACAGGGCGCATATAATTTAAATTACTTTTGATGCAAAGAGGGTCGGATGAGAACCACCGTTACCGTTCAAGATGAAATCCTTGATGAATTGATGAAATACACTCGCGCCAAAACCCGCACCGAAGCGGTGAATAAGGCCTTAGAGGACCTGGTCCGGCGTTTAAAAATTGAAAAATTAAGGTCCCTGCGGGGAAAATTCCAAATCGAAGACAACTGGAAACAGCTCCGGGCTTTGGAAGTCGGGGAGAACAGGGCGCCCTATGGCAAGCGTTCTCGTTGATACATCCGTTTGGGTCGACTATTTGCGCCAAGGGCGGAGCCCATCCAGCCTGGAACTCGACCTGCTGTTGGAAGAGGGCCGGGCCGTTTTATGCGGCGTGGTGGAGTTGGAACTCCTCCAAGGCGTGCACCCCCATGACAAACCCGCCTTGGCTGAACTTTTATCGGCGCTTCCCTATGTTGAAACCGAAAGGGAAGACTTCCGAACCGCCGGGGAAATACTGGGCCATTTAAGGGCCCGAGGGATCCAAATTCCGGCAACCGACGGTTTAATCGCCGCCGCTTGTCTTCGTCAAAAACTGGCTCTTTTGACCGGCGACAGGCATTTTGACCAGATCCAACATCTCCCCAAACACGGTCCCCAAAAACCATGACTGACATCCAAAAAGCCGCGCAAATCATCCAGGAAGGCGGGCTGGTGGCCTTCCCCACCGAGACCGTTTACGGCTTGGGCGCCGACGCCCTGAACCCCTACGCCGTGGCCCGTATTTTCGAGGTCAAGAACCGGCCCCAATTCGATCCCCTCATCGTTCATGTGGCCGACCTGCGGCAGGCCGACATCCTGGTGCAAAAGTTCCCGGACAAGGCCTTGAAACTGGTGGAAAAGTTCTGGCCCGGCCCCTTGACCGTGGTCCTGCCCAAGTCATCGCTGGTCCCCGATATCGTGACCTCGTCCCTCCCCACGGTGGCCATCCGGGTGCCCCACCACCCCCTGGCCCTTGGGCTCATCCGGGAATCGGGCCGCCCCCTCGCCGCTCCCAGCGCCAATCCCTTCGGCCAGGTGAGCCCCACCACCGCCGAGCACGTGAAAAAATCCTTCGGCGGTAAAATCGAGATGATCCTGGACGGGGGTCCCTGCCGGATCGGCGTGGAATCCACCGTCGTCTCCTTTGTGGAAAAGGAACCGGTCCTCCTGAGGCCCGGTGGCGTGCCCTTGGAGGAAATGCAGGCCCTCATCGGACGCGTGGCCGTGCGTACCACGGCGTCGGAGACGCCCCTGGCTCCCGGCCAATTGCCCCAGCATTACGCCCCCCGCACACCCCTGGTCCTGGAGGAGTCCCTGGAAAGCCTTCCCGCGGGCAAAAAAATAGGGCTCCTGACCTTGAGGGAGCCCCCGGACGTCTCCCCTTACGCGGCGGTGGAGATTCTTTCCGCGAAAGGGGATTTGAGGGAAGCGGCGGCGAATCTCTTCGCCGCCATGAGAAGGTTGGATGAGAGGAACTTGGACCTCTTAGTGGCCCATCCCGTGCCCCATGAGGGCCTGGGCCGCGCGATCAACGACCGCCTGTACAAAGCCAGTCACAAAAAGTAGCCGCAAGTGGGTCAGGACAGGAAACATGGCTCCTTCCCCTTAAAAAGCGGTCTTGTCTTTGGGCGCTTCTTCCGGCAATCCCAGGATGCGGCGCACGGCCTTTTTCAGCTCGGCCAGGCTTAAGGGTTTGCTCATGAAGAGGTCCACGTTGAACCCCTTTTCGTGAAAATCCTCCACCATGTCCACGTAGTAACCCGACACCACGATAATGGGAAGGTTGGGGCTCTTCTGGCGGATCAACGGCAGGGCTTCCAGGCCGCTCATGGCATCCAGTTTCAAATCCGTGATCAGCAGGTCGAAGCTATCCTCTTCCAACTCGGCTAAAATCTGGCCGCCCGCTTCCACCATCACCACCTCATAGCCCTCCTGCCGGAAGGACTTTTCGTACAGCCTGCGGGCCCCCGGGTCATCCTCGGCGATCAGGATTTTAAAATCGTTGCGTTGCATAAGTGGCTCCCCTTGAATCTTTAAAATGAACGACGTCCTCCCTAGGGCAAGGGTCATGCCGGAAAATTCACTGGTGTTTAAACCTTAAAGCTCCCGGATAAAACCCTTCAAGAGGCCAAATTTACCCCTGCCGTGAAACTTTTACCCAATCCCCACCGCGGAAATCCTTTCCGCCACGGACGCGCAGGGATGAAAAAGGACGGCTATTCCAAATCAAGCCGGGAATCGATGACGAAGCAACCCCGGCCAAGGGGGGGCTTGTCGAATCCGTTTAAATAGGTCGTTGTGAAAAATCGGCAACCCCAGCTAAACCACCCGTAAACAGGTTCGACTCCCTCCGGTCGCTCACCGCAGGCTTGGGTTGCTTCGCCTCACAATTCGGGGTCCCAACGACAGGCCATCCAATCGTCATTAAAACAAAGCGATGTTTTCCGGGAATTTGGGTCCATGGTTCCCACTGTTTTTATAATCCCCGCGCCTCCGTGGCCAAATACCCTTTATTGGTTTATTATTCTCCTTCCGCTGTGTACCTTGTTCCTTCACCCCCGGCCCGCAAGGCGAACTGAAGGAATCGGTGGCAAATCTTATTTGGGAGGCTTTATGAAATACCGCAAGCTGGGCCAATCGGGCATCGAGGTTTCCGAAATCAGCCTGGGCTGTTGGACCATGGGGGGCCTCAATTGGGTGAACGGCAGTCCCAACGGCTGGGCCAACGTGGATGAGGCCGAGGTGAAAAGGGCCGTCGATTATGCCCTGGGCCAGGGCGTGAACCATTTCGACAACGCCGATGTTTACGGCAACGGACGGGCCGAGCTCATGTTGTCCCGCATCCTGGGCGACCGGACGAAAAAGCTGGTCGTGGCCACCAAGGTGGGCTGGTTCCCCGGCACGGCCGAGCACGCCTACGAAGCCGCCCATATCCGCCACCAATGCGAGCAATCCCTCATCAATCTCCGGCGGGACGTCATCGATATTTACTACTTCCACCACGGCGATTTCGGCCCCAACGACCGCTACCTGGACGACGCCGTCAAGACCATGCACCAATTGAAGAGGGAAGGCAAAATCCGCCTGATCGGCCAATCGGCTTATTCCAACGCCGATTTCGAGCGCCTCATTCCCAAGGTCAAGCCCGACCTGCTGCAAAGCTGGGCCCATATCATGGACGACCAGTTCATCCGGGAAGGGTCCCCGGTGCGCCGGCTGTTGGATGAGAAAAAAATGAGTTTCGTGGCCTTCTCGCCCTTGAACCAGGGCGTTCTCCTGGGCAAGTTTGATCCCCACAACCCCCCCCAGTTTGAGGAAGGCGACCACCGCAAGGGCGACCGGCGCTTCACCACCGAATCCCTCCTGGGCGTCCAGCCCAGGATCGAAAAGCTGAAATCCCGCTTTGGGAAGGACGTAAAGGACCTGGCCCGGGTGGCCCTGCAATACCTGTTGGCCAACCCCGTGGTGGCCTGCGTGATTCCCGGCTTCCGGAACTTGAACCAGGTGCAGGTCAACCTGGCCGGAGAGGGCAAGCCCTTGAGCGCGGAGGACGTGGCCTTTATCCGGCAGGCCTTCGCGGCATAAGAAAATATTCCCCCAGGCACCGGACTATGGGGCCAGGACCTAGGGGGCCATTGAGGGCGGGAAACAAACGCCGGGACGGCTTGCGGAACATTTGGGGAAACAAGGACTTTTCGATAAGATTGGGGTGTTTTAAAAAAGCCGTTTCGGGAAGGGGAGACCGTCATGGGCAAATTACGGGTCAACTGTTTCGCGTTATCCCTCGATGGATATGGAGCCGGACCTCGCCAGGATCTTGAGAACCCCCTCGGCGTGGGTGGGACAAACCTCCATACCTGGTTCTTTCCAACCAGGACTTTTCAAATGATGCATGGCGGGGGTCAAGAAGGAACCACCGGCCTTGACGATCAGTATGCGAGAAGGGGCGCGGAAAACATCGGCGCTTGGATATTAGGACGCAACATGTTCGGCCCCGTCAGAGGCGCCTGGCCGGACGATTCATGGAAGGGCTGGTGGGGCGGCAATCCGCCTTATCACGTGCCGGTTTTTGTCCTAACCCATCATCCCCGGAATCCGATCAAAATGGAGGGAGGCACCACCTTCCACTTCGTGACGGAGGGCTTTGAAGCGGCGCTGAAGCAGGCGAGGGAGGCCGCCGGGGATAAGGATATCCGCCTTGGCGGCGGCGTGGATACGATCCGCCAATATCTCCGCGCCAAGCTGGTGGATGAGATGCACCTGGCCCTGTCCCCCATCCTGTTGGGCTCGGGTGAGCACCTTTTGTCCGGTCTGGATCTTCCAGCTCTTGGATATCAGGTCGTTCTACATGAAGCTTCGGAGGCGGCGACCCATATCACATTGGTTCGTGCTCCCGCAAAATAATCCGGGCATTTTGGCCTCCCCACCCAACCCCGGGCAAAATCCCCGGTACGGATTCAAAAGTCCTATTGCGCCGAGCCTCGATATCCACCCGGGTGAATTTCTGTTTTTTGTTGGCCTCGGAATATTCGTTTTTACGCCAAACCCAGTAAATCCCAAAAAATCAAAGTGAGAGCTTCGAATATCATTTTGATCGGCAACCCTTGGTGGATGCCCTCTAAAAAAATATTGAGTGCGGTTGTTTGCCGCTCCAAGCGCAAGACTTTGGCAATTTCCCCTTCAACCTCTGCACGGTATGTTCCTTGCTCTAATTTTGGAGCCAGTCGCTATTTTCCATCCGAAATTGAACGCTCTAAGGCGAACACCAAGTGGAGAAAACAAATGCCGTTTTTGAATTGATGCCGTTGTGGCACATCACAATTCCGTCCAAATCGGCGTTTCGTTTCCATTGGTTTTCGAGCCTTGCTTGGGTCCAGGCGCTCAACCATAAGATTCGCGGATGGATCGAACTTTTAATCTCAAACCGGACTTTAAAATGGTTTCCGCCGTTGGGTAGGAACCGGCGTTCCGTTTTTTTTGTTTTTGGGTTCCTGTCGGCCTCCTTTTTTGCCATCTCAGGCCGAACTTTTGCACAGGTCGATCCTACGGCGACTTCGACGCCACTCCCAACGGTTAATCTTGGTTCAGCAGGGAATTACGCCGTCTTGGCCGGTTCCACAATCACCAACACTGGGCCGACAACACTTTGCGGGAGCCTTGGGTTATCCCCAGGAACCTCCGTCACTGGATCTCCGGTGTTGAGTTGTGGAGGGGTTATGGATGTGGATGATCCAGCCGCAATAACGGCTAAACAGGATTTGAGCAATGCCTACAATGACGCCTCGACAAGGATGGGGGCGGTCACTTTTACCGCCATCTATGACATCGGAGGCCAGACGCTCCCTCCCGGTCTTTATAATGAACCGAGTTCGCTTGGAATAACGGGTTCTGTCACTTTAGATGGCCAAGGTAACCCGAACGCCGTCTTTATCTTCCAGGTCGGGTCAACCCTTATTACCGCGACGGGCAGTACGGTCATCTTGATCAATGGCGCGACAGCCGCCAATGTTTTTTGGCAGGTGGGATCCAGTTGTACTCTTGGGGTCTCTTCGGTTTTTCAAGGAACCATCATGGCCAACCAGTCCATCACTTTAGATTCAGGCGCCACTTTGATAGGACGGGCTTTGGCGGAAGTCGCCGCAGTGACATTCGATGCTAATTCCATTGAAAATCCGGTCCCGCCAACAGCCACGGACACCGCGACCGATACAGCCACCAACACGGCCACCGATACCGCATCCTCAACGGCTACGGATACTTCTA
>JAICXI010000120.1 GCA_025980505.1 bacterium
ACCGGACGGGGGCCTTCGGGTCAAGACCAAATCCGGCGCCGAATTCCCGGCCGGGCTGGCCCTCTTGGCCATCGGCGTCAAACCGGAGACAAAACTGGCCAAGGAAGCGGGCCTCTCCCTGGGCCCCTTGGGCGGCATCCAGGTGGATGGCGGGATGCGCACCAGCGACCCCGCCGTCTTCGCGGTGGGCGACGCGGTGGAAGTGACGACCTTCCCGGGCGGCCGCCGGGCCCTGATTCCCCTGGCCGGCCCCGCCAACCGCCAGGGCCGCATTGCCGCCGACGTGATCGCGGGCAAACCCCGCCGGTTCCGCGGGGTTCAAGGCACCGCCGTTTGCGGGCTCTTCGGCCTGACCGCGGCCCTCACCGGTGAAACCGAAAAATCCCTCAAGGCCGCCGGCCGGAAGGATTACGCCAAGGTTTACCTCCATCCCGGCCACCACGTGGCCTATTACCCCGACTCCAGGCCCATCTTCCTCAAACTCCTCTTCGGCAGGACTGATGGGAAGGTCCTGGGCATGCAGGCCGTGGGCGAGGAAGGCGTGGAAAAAAGGGTCGACGTCGCCGCCATGGCCATCCAGTTGGGTGGGACCGTCACGGACCTGGAAGAGGCCGAATTATGCTATGCGCCCCAATACGGCGCGGCCAAGGACCCCGTGAATATCGCCGGCATGATCGCCGCCAACGTGATGCGGGGCGACCTGGCCCTGGCCGACTGGAGCGACCTGGAAAAGGAGGGAAAAATCCTGCTCGACGTGAGGGACGAATCCGAATTCAACTCCGGCCATGTGCCGGGCGCGGTCAACATCCCCCTCAATCAACTGCGCAAGCGCGTGGGTGAGCTGCCCAAGGACGGGGAAATCTGGGTCTATTGCCGGGTGGGCCAGCGCAGCTATTACGCCAACCGGGTTTTGCTGCAGAACGGCCTCAAGGCCCTCAACCTTCCGGGCGGTTACCTTGCCTACCAGCGCATTCATCCTGGAAAACCGGGGGCCTAACACCGGAACCTGTTTTAAAACCTTCAACGCAAAGGCGCCGAGACGCAAAGTTAAAATTGGCGAAAACCTTCAGGAAAAAATCGCACCTGTCCAGTCGCATCCAGCGCGAAGACGCTAAGACGCGAAGAAGGCCGGAGGAGTTCCCGCGCCGAATCGTCCGGGGGTTTGGCTTTGGGTCCGGCTTTTTCCTAAAAGCATGCCTTTCTTGACGTCTTCGCGTGCCCCCCTGGGTGGGCGAAGCATAATGATGTTCCTCATAACCCCTTTCCCCCTTTCTCTTTAAACTGCACCCTCATCCCATTCCCAAGGAGAATCACTTGAAACTCTGCATACCCGTCCAGGAAAACAAAGGCCTTCAAAGCGGGATCAACCCGCATTTCGGCTCCGCTGCTTATTTCCTGGTGGTGGACACGGAAACCGGCGGCTGCCGTTCCATTTCCAACCGGGTCCATGACCAGGGCCGGTGCCGGCCCGCCGAATCCCTTTCCGAGGAAACCATCGACGGCGTGGTGGTGGGAGGCATCGGGCGCGGCGCCCTCCTCAACCTGCAGTCCGCCGGGATCCGGGTATTCCTCTCCAACGACGGCACCGCGGGCGAAGCCGTCGAGAAGTTCAAATCCAACAAACTTCCGGCCGCAACCCCCGGCGAATGCTGCGGCGGCCACGGCGGACAAGAGGGCGGCTGTTCTCACGGGTGAGTCCCACTCACTATTTTTAAGCGGCAGGAGGGCGGCGTTTCCATGAAAAAAGTCACCTTGAACTTCTGGCTGGACGTTTTGTTGTTCCTGACTTTCCTGGGTATCGCCTTTACCGGCTCCATCTTGAAGTGGGTTCTTCCCTCCCGTTGCGGCGAGGGCGGCGGTTGGAGGGGCGGCTGGGGCGATGCGGAACGGCTCGAGGAGGAGTGCTCCCGTTGGTTCCTGGGCGTCCACCGATCCCAATGGCTGGACATCCACTTCCTATTGGCTGTGATTTTAGTCGCGCTGGTCCTGGTTCATTTCATCCTTCACTGGAACTGGATCCTTTGCTCCATCAAAACCAATCTATTCCGGCGCGTTCCGCAATCCAGAATCGAAACATCCCCCAAAGATTGCCGTTAAAAGACGGCCGCGCCACGAATGCCTTGAGGGCACTCCACCCAATGACCCCTTGCGGCGGTTTTTTTTTGCGGCCATAATCGGGAAAGGCCTGCGCTCCTTTCCATGACAACCCGGCCCCAAATCGGCTGAGGGCCGTCCGCCGCATCTAAAAGGGACAATCCATGAATCGCTTTTTCATTTATTCCAGCCCGATCCTCTTTTTCCTTTCCGCCTCCCTCGCTCCTGCCGCCCAGGTGGGCGACCCGGCCCCCGCCTTCACCGGCAAGGACAGTTATGGAAAGATCCACCGGCTTTCCGACAGCAGGGGGAAATTCGTTGTCCTGGAATGGCACAACCACGACTGTCCCTTCACCCAAAGCCAATACAAGGGCAAGATGCAGCGGCTCCAGCAGGAGTGGACCCAGAGGGGCGTCGTTTGGCTGAGGGTGATTTCTTCCGCGCCGGGCAAGGACGGCTATGTGACGGCCAAAAGGGCCAACCTGGACGCGAAGCGGAACGGCACGGCCGCCACCGCCACATTACTGGACCCCGACGGGGTCATCGGCCGCGCCTACGGGGCCAAAACCACCCCCCATATGTTCATCATTAATCCCAAGGGGATCTTGATTTACGACGGCGCCATCGACAACGCGCCCTTGGAGGATGAAATGGCGGACAAGACCCGGGATGGAAAAGCCTACGTGAATTACCTGGACCGGGCCCTTTCGGAGGCCGTTGCGGGGAGGGAGGTTTCCATCAAGACGACGGTCCCCTACGGCTGCAGCGTGAAGTACAAGGGGCATTGAAGGCTCGGCCGATCGGGGTTCCCGCCCCGCCTTGGCTTTCTTCTTTCGCGACTTCCCGGTGGTCCGCTTAAGGGAACCGGCTCCTTATTTCCCCCCGGACCCGCAGGACCGGCGGACGACCAATTGGGTGGGTAGGAGGATGTGGCGGGCGTTCCAGTTTTGGACCCCAATCTTCTCGATCAAAAGCCGGGCGGCCCGCACGCCGATGGCGCTGTAGTCTTGCCGGACCGTGGTCAGGAAATAAGGGGACCGGCCGGCGCAAGGGATATCGTCAAAGCCAACCAGGGCCATTTCCTTTCCCGGGGTCAACCCGGCCTTTTCAAGACTTTTCCAGGCCCCCACGGCCATCCAATCATTGGAGGCGAAAACAGCCGTGGGCCGATCGGGAAGGGTCAATAACCGGTCCATGGCGCGGCCGCCGCTTCCCTCACTGAAATCCCCGCCAACAACGTAAGATTCCGGCACCGCCAATCCGTGTTTTTCCATGGCCTGGCGGAAAACCGCAAGGCGGTCCGCCGCGTCGCGGGAAATTTCAACCTCTCCCGTGATGCAGGCGATTTTTTTATGGCGGAGCTTCACCAGGTGGTCCACCACTTCCTGGACCCCCTTTTGGTTGTCGCAATCCACGTAATCCAGGTCCCCCTCCGCCATCCGGCATCCGATCAAAACCACCGGGACCCCGAAATTCTTGACCGAGGGAATCTCCTCTTCCCGGAGATAAGGCGATACCAACAAAACGCCGTCCACCTTGTTTTGGGCGATCCGGCGTTGGAACTCTTCCGGGCCGAACACCCCGGAGATGGTGTTGATGAGAAGGCCGAACTTTTCCTCCTGGAGGACTTCGTTGATGCCGTTCAACAGCCCGCTATACCAGGCGTTCTCCATGTTGATTTTCACGCTCGACCAGGAGAAGCAGACTTCGATCAGCTTGGCGTTGTTGGCCACCAGGGAGCGGGCGATGAAGTTGGGGCTGTAACCCAGGTCCGTGATGGCGGCCAGGACCTTTTGGCGGGTTTCTTCCATGACCTGCTGGTTGTTGTTGAGGACCCGGGACACGGTGGAGATGGAAACTCCGGCTTTTTGGGCCACGTCATAAATGGTTGCGTCAGCCATGTTCGCCTTTCCTGGACATTTCGATTGGGAGTGGGCAAGCCCCCCCATCATACCCCTCCGGAAGGATTTTTTTAAACCGATCGACGCCCCTCACCCGATATAGCCGCCCTTTTGAAGGTTCCAGAGCTTCCGGTACAAGCCGGGCTTCTGGATGAGCTGCCGGTGGCTTCCCGATTGGACCACCCGGCCCTTGTCCAGCACCACGATGACGTCCGCGCTCATGATGGTGGAAAGCCGGTGGGCGATCAGGATGCAGGTCCTCCTGCGGGTCAGTTCCTCCAGGTCCTTTCGGATTTCATGCTCGGTCAACGAATCCAGCGAGGAAGTGGCCTCGTCCAGCACCAGGATGCGCTTGTCCGCCAAAAGGGCCCGGGCGATGGAAACCCTCTGCTTTTCCCCGCCGGAAAGCTTCACGCCCCGCTCCCCCACGATGGTCTTTTCCTTGAGCGGCAGGCCCTCGATGAACCGCTCCAGTTGGGCGAAGCGGATGGCCGCCAGGACCTGGGACCGGGAGGCCTTAGGGCTGGAGAAGGCGATGTTGTTGTAGATCGTGTCGTCAAATAAGATGCACTCCTGCGGCACCATGCTCATGGATCCCCGCAGCGATTCCTGGGTCACGCCCGCGATATTGGCGCCGTCCACGGAAATGGCCCCCTTCTCCAAGTCGTAAAGGCGGTAAAGCAGCCGGATCAAGGTGGTTTTCCCGGCGCCCGAGGGTCCCACCACCGCCACCTTTTGGCGGGGCTTGACCTTGAGGTTGAAACCCGACAACACGGCCTTTTTCCGGTAGGTGAAGGCGACGTCCTTGAACTCGATGGCGCCCTTGGATACCGCCAAGGGCTTGGCGCCCGGCTTGTCCTTGATGTCGTTCCCAACCTTCCCGTATTGGAAGAGGTCCTCGAAATCCGCCAGGGCCCGGTACATGTTGCGGATGCCCATGACGAAACCCGAAAGGGGCTGCATGAGGGTGCCGTAGGTGGTGAAGAGGAACACGAAAGTGCCGATACCGATGGTCCCCGCCACCAGGCTTTGGATGGAAAGGTAGATGAGGGCGAAGGCTCCGATCCCCACGATGAAAAGCTGGCCGCCCTCCATCAACTTGAAGTGGTCCCAGAAATCCAGCTGCAGTTCCTGGGTCCGGGCGCTCAAGTCGTAAAACCGGCCTTCCACGTCCCTTTCCTTGGCGAAAACCTTGATGGACTCGATGTTGGTGAAGACGTCGCTGATGTTGGCCTTCTCGAGATCCGAGATGTTGTTGTAAAGCGCGTTGGCCCGGTTTTGCCGCCGGGTCAGGTAAAGCGAGAAAAGGACGTAAACCACCACGGTCCCCAGGACGGCCAGGCCCACGGGCAAGGTGAAATAAAAGATGGCCGCGCCGGCCATGGTCAATTGGAACAGGAGCGGAACGTACTGGAAGATGAGGACGTCCGACATGGTTTCCACCGCGCCCGAGCCCCGGGCCAGACGGGAAATGAGCGAGCCGGTTTTGTGGGAGCTGTGGAACCCGTGGGAAAGCGATAGGATGTGGTTGAAGAAATGCCGCTTGATGTCCGCGATCAACCTGGATTCCAGTCGGTTGATGGCCCCCAGGTAAAGCCAACGTCCGGCGCCCCGGGCCGCAGGGATGGCCAGCAGCACGGCAAAGGCGGTCCCCAGGAACCTTTGGAAGGCTTCGGCGTCCGCCGGGTGGCGCAGGTATAGGGTGGCATTGTCGACGATCAATTTAAAGGTATAATTCAAGGCCAGGTCCAGGCCCTGGAGCGCAAAGACCAGCGCCACCAGGAAAAGGCAGGCGCCCTTATACTTCTTGAGGAAGCCGAAATAAACGCGCAAGTTATAGGAAAAGTCGATATCTTCCCGGTCCGAGACCTGGATCAAAGCCATGGCCAAACGCCCCCGTTCAAGTTCCGATGAAGCGTTGTACTAAAACGGGACGCTTTACACAAGCTCGGTTTCGCGTCCCTGACGGTAAAATCAACGACTCGGTTTAAGGAAGCCCAAATTGCCAAGCCGTTTTCAAACGAAAGGGCCAACCGGAAGCGGGGCCCTTATCCGCCAATCCCTCGGGATTTTCTTCGGGAATCTTTCCGTCCTCGCGCCCTTTATCCTTTTCCTGGACGGGCCCATGGAGTTCCTGTCGAACTACGTGGTCTCGGTCATTGACCCGGGAAACCTCTGGCCTCAGGCCCTTTTGGCCTTCCTCAGCCTCG
>JAICXI010000155.1 GCA_025980505.1 bacterium
CCAAGAGACTGGAGAAATACGGCATTTCCTCCCTCATCATCGGCAAGGCCCTTTACACCGGCAAGGTCGACCTGAAGCAGGCCATCAAAATCGCCAAGGACCCGCTGACTCCGGCAACCAAGAAGAGGAAATAAATCCGAACCACGGAGTTGCACGGAGGCAACAGGGTAAAGATTTCTAAATTCGTCCGACGTTTTTGCTTCTTGAGGTTGGTGTTTTGGTTTTTGCTTCCCTCGTTTCCAGACTCTGTGTTATCCGTTAACTCTGTGGTTCATCCTTCCGGAGGTTGAAGTGTTAGCCAAACGCATCATCCCCTGCCTGGACGTGAAGGAAGGCCGCGTGGTCAAGGGCGTGAAGTTCGAGAACCTGCGCGACGCCGGAGATCCGGTGGAAATCGCGAAGCAATACGACGCCGAGCAAGCCGATGAACTGGTTTTCCTCGACATCACCGCTTCCCACGAGAAACGCAACATCCTGCTGGACGTTGTCACGCGCACGGCCGAGGCCGTCTTCATGCCCCTGACCGTGGGCGGCGGCGTCCGCACCACGGACGACATCCGCGTCCTCCTGAAATCCGGCGCGGACAAGGTTTCCCTGAACACCCGGGCCGTGGAAAATCCCCAGGTGCTGAAGGAAGGCGCCGAGAAGTTCGGGGCCCAGTGCATCGTGCTGGCCATCGACGCCAAGCGCCGGGACCTCCGCGACCCCTCCCGGGGATGGGAGGTTTTCACCCACGGGGGCCGGACGGCCACGGGCAAGGACGCGGTGGAATGGGCCCGGCAAGGCGTGGCCCTGGGCGCCGGGGAAATCCTGCTGACCAGCATGGACAAGGACGGCACCAAGGACGGCTACGACCTGGAACTGACCCGCGCCGTTTCGGACGCGGTTTCGGTGCCGGTCATCGCTTCGGGCGGGGTGGGGAACCTGCAGCACCTGGCCGACGGCATCACCCAGGGCAGGGCCGACGCGGTTTTGGCGGCCTCCATCTTCCATTACCGCGAATACTCGGTGCGCCAGGCCAAGGAATACTTGAGGCAAATGGGAATACCGGTTAGGATTTAAAAAACAAACGCCGGCTGCTTGCCGAAAGCCGCCGGCCAAACGCCGACAGCGAGGTTTGAGATGAGCCTGCCCACCCAAGTCGTCCAACAGCTCCAAAAACTCGTCCAAGACAACGTGAACAAGTATTTCGGCCCCTTGAAGGCGGCCGAAAGGACGCCCGACAAGGTGAAAACCTTCGCCCAAAAGCAGCTGGATTTTTTCATCAGCGGAATCGCCAAGGAGTTGCCGGACCTGCGCGCGAAATGGGCCAACGGCCATCCCTACCACGCCCACCTCCGCATCAAGCCCAACAGCAACCTTTTTGAAGTCGAGATCATCGAGGACGTGGAAAAGAAATTTTAACCGCCAAGCCGCCGAGGGCGTCCGGAACGGCTGAGGGCAAAATCGGTAAAAAAGCATGGCACCAGGCCTTTCCGGCGGGCCTTTTACGGCGCCCCGGCGGTAAATCCAGGAGGGGGCCCATGCCCCAACCCAACAGCATGCTGGTCGAAATCGAGAAGCTTATCCGCAAGAACGTCGTCCTGTATTTCGCCAACCGCCCCGACGGGGAAAAGACCCTGGAAAAGGTGGAGGCCTTCGCCCAAAAGCAGCTGGACTTCTTCATCGACGGCATGATGAAGCAATCCCCCGATCTGATGAAGATGTGGCGGAAGGGGCATCCCTTCCTGGCCAAGGCCGCCATCAACAAGGAAACCCTGGCTTTCGAGATCCAGGTCGTCGAAAAGGAGCCGGGGAAGTGGTAGAAGCCGATGAAAACAAGCAGGAGCCCCCGGCGAAGCCGTCCGTTCCCCCGGAAAAGCCGTCCTCGGCGCCGAAAATTTTCATTTACCTCCTGGCCCTGGCCGGGATGGGCCTGGCCGGGATTTGGGGCTACCGGGGCTTCCTTCGCGTCAAGGCTTGGCTTGGGGGTTTCGGGACCGGCGCCTATTGGATCGCGGGGCTCATCACGGGGTTCATTTATTATGATGCGGCCCACCGGATCTACGAGAGGATCAAGGAAAAACCCGCCGGGGGCGGCAAGGCCGCATCCTACCTCTTCTTTTGCCTGGCGTTGCTGACGGCGAACCCGCTTTCATTGAGCCTGGCCCTCTGGCTTTACGCCGCGTCCGATCCCCTGGCCACGGCCGCCCACTGGTTCTTCATCGGCTGCGCCGTGGCGGCCGGCATCGTGCTGGTGCTGGAGCGGTTGTTCGCCAAGAAAAAATCGAAACCTTGAAGGCCATCTGCGTTTATTGTGGCTCCAGCCCGGGAACCAAACCCGCATATAAGGCCAAAGCCGAGGCACTGGGGAAAGCCCTGGCGGGCCGGGGCTTGTCCCTGGTTTACGGCGGTTCGAAAATCGGGTTGATGGGCCAGTTGGCGGATTCGGTCCTGGCGCAGGGCGGGCGGGTGATCGGCGTCCTGCCGGAAGCCTTGCGGGCCAAGGAAGTGGCCCACCCGGGGTTGAGCGAACTGCATATCGCGAAGGATATGCATGAGAGGAAAGCCGAAATGGCGGCGCTCTCCGACGCTTTCATCGCCTTGCCGGGCGGTTTCGGTACCCTGGACGAAACCATGGAAATGATCACCTGGAACCAACTGGGATTCCAGTCCAAGCCCATCGGGTTCCTGAATGTGGAAGGATATTACGACCGCCTTTTCCGGTTCCTGGCGGGCATCGAGGCGGAAGGCTTCGTGAAGCCGGGACTGGTGGAGGCCCTGATCCTGGAGGAGGATCCGGAACGGCTGGTGGAGCGTTTGATGAAGGAGCCTTGGCCCGACCTGGGCGCCTGGCCGCGGAGGAAGACGGTGTTCTGATTCATGTAAACCACATAAATACGTGGTTTAAAGGATGGGACATGAAGAACCTTTTCGGTGCTCATGGGTCGCCAAGGGAATATCGCCTTTTCCCCGCTGACTCCGGACCTTGAACTGGGGTGCCGATTCCTGAAGTGAACTTGGGGAGTGTCCATGGCGGGGACCCGGAGTGGACAGAGGATTTACAAGTTTGATGTTCGGAGAAGATGAAAATATGGTTCGGCGGAAGAATTATGATTAAAAATTTTAAGGGAATAAATTTACTTGGGTGGCTTATTCCCCTTCTCTTTGTTTATTTTGTTTTCTTCAACGATCAATTTCCAAAAGCGTGGGAGGAACCCAAATATGGTATTGGCTTAGCCGGTGTATTCCTTTTCTTTGCGTGTTTTATTTATTTGAGCGGGATTGTTCTAGGAAAAAAAGAGAAAGCATTACCTCCGGCTTTATGGTTTTTGGGGTTCTCCGCGATTTATTTTATCGCGTGGTTAATAAGGACATATATTTTGGTTCGAAGTTAAATTTCCTTGTCCACGACGGGGACCCGGATTGGACACCTCATTTTGTTGCCAAACGAAAGGAAAAAGGAAAATGCTTGAACTGAGACCTTCCTGTGAAAACTGCAATAAGGCTTTGCCACCCGAATCCCTCGAAGCCCGGATTTGTACTTTCGAATGCACCTTTTGCGCGGATTGTGCGGGAAAGGTACTTGAAAATGTCTGCCCGAATTGCGGCGGGGGATTTTGTCCCAGGCCTGTCCGGCCAAAAACAAATTGGAAAAACGATAATTACCTGGGGACATACCCGCCCTACACGAAGGTCAAGCATCGGCCGGTGGATTTAAAAGAGCATGCGTTGTTTTCGCTTCCCATTAAGAAATTGGCCCCGGAAAAAAGATAAAAATGAGAATCTTCGATGTTTGTCCACGACGGGGAGGTGTAGTGGACAAGGAAAAAGTATTAATTGGGTTGTCTGTTTATTTTCGGGGAGGTGAGTATGGGCGTATATAAGAGGTGGATATTTTCAGCGTTGGTTCTCTGCCTGGTTTTTCAGGCGCGGACTAAGACGGAGGCCCAAGATTCCCCGGAACAGGCGACTTTTTATTTCAACAATCTGATCCAATTCAAGCCCGGCCAAAAACCTGCGGATCCATCCCGTTACTTGGCTGACATCCTCAAAAAATCGCGGAAAAAGGATAATGGAACCTTTGCGGTTCCATACGCCCTGTTGAAAAGGGATATCTTGTTGGAAAAGGGCCAAAGGATCGTCATTTGCAAAGGCTCGGGGAGTCGATGGCTCGATTTTGGGTCTGCAACGGTAAATGATTTCTATGGGGTGGGAAATGTCGGGATTTTTTTCGACGTCGAACCGGAAGATCCGGGTTTTGTTAAGGGAGAGGATAGTTCGGGTTTCCTTTACGTTGCCTTTCCTCCGGGGGAAGGTTTTCAGGTCAAATACGTCCCACAGAATACCTTATCCCTCAAGTCGATCCAGGATATGGTCCAAAAAGCCGTTCAAAAGGAGGACCGAAAAGGAGCAACCCGGAACTACGCCGAGACATTCCCGTCGCTTGGCGTCACAAAAGCTATTTCCGTCCTGAACACATCGCTCAGGATACTATCCCTGAAGGGAGAAACTTGCGATGATTTTTGCGTCCTCGACCTGGGACATGACGTGATCGTGGAGGATGGCCTCGCTTTCGACAAGATATTCACCATTGGCAAGAGCATCTACATCGCCTTGACTGGTTGCGCGGGGAACGACGAATCCTTCCACCGAGTCCTCCTGGAATACGATGGTAAACAACTTAGGAAGATCGCGAACGTCTCATATGGAGGCGGTGAAGAATAGTTGGGCCTTGACCTAGGGACGGGATCGATTGTCCACGACGGGGACCCGTCGTGGACATCGTGCCAGGATCAAGGGTGTAGTAGCCAGCAGGTGAGGCTTGATGTAAGCCGAGTCCTGACGGGGTAACCGCCTGAGGGCCCCGAAGTCAGCCTCCGTGGCAAGGTCGAGAGGCCTTGCCCGAAACGAGGTCATAAACCTTCTGTTAGGAAGGGAACAATCTTACAGTCCGCAACATCAAGTGAATCCTGCCGCGTCGTGAAGAGTCCGCCGAAAGGCGTAAGAGGAGGCCGAGCCCCGTGTCCACGGGCGAAGGCAACAATCTCACCCTCAATACAGGATGGGGTGGGGCGAATCCTCCGGCGTATGGGGAACGGAATGTGGGAAAGGCTGCTACATCAACCTGGGAGATCCTACCCGCCAAAAGAGCGGCTCCTATAAGGGCGACCGAAAGGGAGACGTGACGGGAGGAAGTCGGAGGGGGAAATAGTACCGCTTATAAGGGGAGGACAACAAAACCTCTCCCGAGGGAAGGTCCCCTGCTTCAACCATGTGTCTCAAAGAAGGTAGGCGCTGGAGAATGCCGGAAACGGCTATTAACTCTGAAGGACCAAAGCGCAAAATCTTTGACAACAGGCACTATGCCGAGGGGCCAAGGGTAATCCGTAAGCCACCGGAGGAGAGGTTGTCGGAAAGCCGTATGATCGAAAAGGTCACGTACGGTTTGACGAGGGGGCGCTGGAAACGAAGTGATGAGGGAACCTAGTTGGGGCACGGAACCGGAAACGGGGAAACAGATCAAGGAACCCTCTGCACACCATCGCGCCAGTGCTCTACTCTGC
>JAICXI010000378.1 GCA_025980505.1 bacterium
CCTCCACCGTCATTTCGCCCGGCGACGCCTCCCTTTCCCCCGGCACTCCCATCCAAACCACCATCCAGGCGGTCATGCCGGGCGGCGGCATCACCGTCACCTGGGACGGCACCAGCGACCAGGGCGGCATCGTGACCAACGGCCAGTACTTCGTGGAGGCCCACTGGGTCAACAGCCAGGGGGACCAAACCATCACGCGCCAGGTCTCCGTTGTGGACAGCCCCTCCAGCCCCGGTTCAAGACAGGTCCGGGTGGAACCCAACCTTTTGACCGGCGGGCAGGCCACCGCGGTCTTCAAGGTGGATTCCCCCTCCGGCCTCACCTTGAAAGTCCGGCTTTACACCCTGGCCGGGGAATTGGTGGGGGTGGTGGACGGGGCCTCGGGTTCCAACCAGGCTTCGTGGAACGCCTCGGGCATGGCCGACGGCCTTTACGTCGCCGTGGTGGAATGGCAGGGGACCCAGGGACCCGTTACGCGGCAAGTAACCCGCCTCATGGTCCGGCGCTAACGCCACCCACAACCATCGATTCGAAAGGGTGGGCGCTTTTTTTCGGGGATTTCGTCCCGAAACCGTTTGAAGTACCGGGCGCCCTTTTTTCTGGAACCGATTTTTAGCGCCTTCGTCCGACTTCCTCCCCTCGAGGGAGAGGGGGATCGATGTCAAATCAACTGCATGCCGACGCCAAGGCATCGTTCCGTAAATTTTTAAGGCGGTTTGGCGCCAACATCCGCAGGATGCGGATGAAGAGAGGATGGACGCGGAAGGAAGTGGCCGACCACACGGGATTTTCACTTGAGTGGATTGTGGCGATTGAAAAGGGCCGGCTGGAGGTGGATTTGAAGAAGGTCCACTGGCCGGCCGGGGTTTTAAGCTTGGCCTCCCCGGAAGGATTCGACCCCGGCCAAAAGGTCCAACGGCGTCGGCGTTAAGGCTTCTCACCCACCTGATCCCAAACCGGGGGAATCGCCGTCAATGGCAATCCGATTCCACCCGCCTCCGGTCCTTCGAAAACCGCCGCCAACCCTTTTGGGCCGCGTCGCGAAGGACCACCGGGAGGCCCTGCCTCTGGGGTTGAGTTTTGGTACGGCTTCTTAAATGGGCTTTAACTTTCCGGTTGATAAACCAATAGGACATTCCCGTTGTGAAAGGACCGCGTCCGGGTCCGTTTCAGGGACCGTTTTTCCCGGCCGCCCTCAAACATCGTCCTGCCTTTGCCGAGGATGACGGGAATGACCACGAACTGGTATTCGTCGATCAAGCCTTCGGGAGCCAATTGCGAAACCAGGGTGCCGCTTCCCAAGACCACCATGCCGGGCCCTTTTTCCCCCTTCAGCTTCCGAACCTCCGCCACCGGATCGCCCTTGACCAGCCGGGTGTTGGCCCAAGACACCTTGTCCAGGGTCCTGGAAAAGACCACTTTCTCGTGCCCGTTCATCCCTTCCGCCACAAGGGGGTTGTCCCGGGCCGCCAAGGGCGTGGGCCAGTAGCCGGCCATGAGTTCGTAAGTGATGCGGCCGAACAACAGCACCCCTTCCCCGCCGACGTTGCCCGAGACAAAGGCATCCCATTCCCGGTCCTTTGGGCTGTGACGGGCCCAGCCCAGGCCGCCGTCGCCATCCACAAAGTAACCATCCAGCGATTGGTTGTTGAAAACGATGAGCTTGCCCATGTCGTTCCCTCCCTACGGTCCGATTTTTTTCCGTAAATACCCGCCCAAAGCCTCCAGTCGGTCAGCTGTTGGGACAGGGCCGGCGCGGTGGCGGAGAAATCCTGGCCCAGTTCCGAAACCGGCATCTCCCCCTTTTCCGGCAGTTCCAGGAGCTTTCGCCGGGCCGGATGGACCATGGCTTGGAAAACATCCTCGTGGGCGGACCGTCGGTTCATGGATGGATATAATTAGGTGATAGCTTAATTGTCAAGAGAGGTCCGGTCCAAGAGACCGATTCTCTCCCATGGCGGCCGCAAGGGGCGGAAGCTAAAATGGGACTTTGTTTTCCAAGGGGTTCCATGAAACAAATCCTGTGCTTGATCCTGGGGGCCTTCCTCGGGGTGCCTTCCGCGCTTCACGCCCAGTGCGAACCCGTGAGCGCCCGGGTCTGCTTGGCGGGCGACGATACCACCCAGGTTTGGGTGAACGGCTCCTTCGTGGGCTCGAAGGATTACTGCAACCTGGGCAACGGCTGCGACCCGGACACCTTGTGCCTGCCGGTGCCCCTGGCGATGCTGCCCGGCCCCCAGGTTTGCCTGGCCGTTGAAACGGCCAACAAGAACCCCGTGATGGTTTTCAGTTCCTGGGAATTGGAGGTGGATTGTGCCGGGGCCAAGCCCTTCGTGGTCAACAGCGAAGGCCCGGCCCCCTCCGGCGTTTCCCTTTACTGGGACCCCAACGGCGGGGCCGATTGCGGCCAGGGAGCCCCCCCGCCCCTGGATGGCCGGGGCCATTCCTGGACCGATTTGGCTTACCAACCCTCCTCCAGCCCTTTCACCCTGACCGGCAGGCCCGTGACCGCCAATACCTGGACCGCGGGACAAACCAAGAACGCCCTGACCGGCGTGGTCCTCCCCTTCATTTCCTATGATTCCGCGGCGGCAGGCTCGGGCCCGGCCAAGGGTTGCGGCATCCTTTATTGGCGGCAGATCGCCCAACTGCCCAATTGGGTCCCCACGGCCACCCCGACGGTGGCTTACACGCCGACCCGGGCTTTAACTCCCACCCCCACCTTTTCTTTCACGCCGGCGCGCCCTTTCACACCC
>JAICXI010000474.1 GCA_025980505.1 bacterium
CCTCGCAATGACAGATGGGAACGGGGATTCCGGGTTGTTTCAGTCGTCATTGCGAGGAACGAATTTTGTGACGAAGCAACCCCAGTTGATGGGTGGTTTAAGTTTTGGATGGGACGGCCTATTTAAACTGGGGTTGCTTGGGCCTTCGCCAAAGGCTACGGCCCACCAGTCGTCAATGCATTCCCCGGTCGGGGGGTAGCTTTCGGGAAGCCAGATCGCAAAGACGGCAAAATATATTAGGAACGGAAGTAAATAGTTCCCTTTGAAAAAGGGCTTTGGGTTTGAGGGGCCCTAGCTGGCTGCTGAAAATGAATAAAGGGAGCATCCTGCCAGGGGTTTTTCCCTATGAGCGCTTTGGGAACAGGGGGGAACCGGACCTTCCAACTTATTTGCCGAAGTTGAGTGATTAAAAGTATTTTTTCTAGGGTCTTCGTGATTTCGGTGTCGGACGTTTTTTTCGGGTCAATCCTCCTGCCAAAGAAGAGCCGCCAGGAGCGGCAGCAACAAGGCCGCCGCCAGCCCCAGCCACATGAGAACCCGGCTGCGGGAATTTTCCGCGTAAGCATAAAGGGGGGCGTCGGGCGGCCAAAGCCAAGCCTGCCGGTCCAAAAGATCGACGTAAGGCTCGGGGGTGAGGGCGAAAAGGCCGCAGGTTTGGGCGATCTTGCCCTTGGGCGTAATCGCGACGTTGTAGAAACCAGCATAGTTGCCGCCTCCCACCGCCACCGACTTGGACAAATGGAAGACCTGGGAAACCTACCCCCGATCCCCGAAAGTGCGCACCGTGAAAAGGGAGGCGAAGAGGGCGAGGAAGCCCATGGCGGAAGCCAAAAGGATCAAGCTGAAAAGCCGGCGCAGGAAAAGAATGAGCGGCTCCTTTCGTTCGGGGTCCCACGGCCCATTATAGGGAGGTTTCAGGCGTTATTGAACTCCACGCAGCGCATGGAAAGGGAGCCGTATTCGAAACCGGCGTGGGGAAACCGCACCTTCGGAGTGCCCGCTTCTCCGGCGGCGGCGGCGGCCACGAGGAGCGGCGTGTAATGGTCGTCGGTGGGATGGGCCAGCCTGGCTCCGGGGGCGTGGATATAGTCGGCCAGCGTTTTCAAGTCGAAACTTTCAAGGGCTTGGGAAGCCCAGTCGTCGAATTCCCTGGCCCAGGGTTCCACGTGGCCGTAGCGGTTGGTGAAATCCACGATCCGCAAATTATGGGTCAGGTTGCCGCTTCCCAGGATGAGGACGCCTTGGGACCGCAAGGGCGCCAGGGCCCTGCCCAAGGCAATATGTTCCGCCATGGGAACGCGGGTTCCCATGGAAACCTGGAGAACGGGGATGCCGGCTTTTGGAAAAAGGTGCACCAGAGGCACCCATGCGCCGTGGTCCAGGCCCCGGCTGGGACTTTGGATGGGGTTCAAACCGGCCTTGGAAAGCAGCGAGAAAACTTCCTGGGCGAGTCGGAGCGCGGCGGGGGCGGGATACTGGATTTGATACAGTTCGTCCGGGAAACCATAAAAATCGTGTATCAGTCCGGCCTTTTGCGTGGGGCCGAGGTGGACCGGTTTTTCTAGCCAGTGGGCGGAAACCACCAAGAGGGCCCGGGGTGGGGGTAGGGCCTTGCCCCAGGCGGCCCAACTTTCAACGGTCGGGCCGTTCTTCTCCAAACCGAGGGTCGGCGCGCCGTGGCCCACAAAACCGACAGGCATTAAAGAGGATGGAGCGGCCATTCGGATTCCTTTCCGGGTCCCTCCAATGGGCCCCGGCTAGGATAGGCTTTTTTGGAAAAAAGTTAAGACCGAAACCTTCAAAATGCATCGAAAAATTTTCCTTGGAAGTTTTCAAGGGAAGGGCTTGGGAAG
>JAICXI010000113.1 GCA_025980505.1 bacterium
AGGGCCACCGCCCCGCCGGTCTTGAGGGAATTGTTGGTGTTGGTGATGAAGCCCTGCAGGGTGTTGACGCCGTTGTAAACCACGTCCATGACGTAGCGCCAGGGACCCCGCATGCCTTCCGAGCTGGCGGTGGCGCCCGAGTAAGCGAAACCCGTGGGAGGGTTGGTCCCCGTGGCCCCGGTCAATTGGAGCGTGTCCGAGTTGAAGCCGTGGTTTCCCGCGGCCGCGTCGGCGGCCACCAGGGCGGCAGCCGTGTTGTTGGCCACGGTGGCCCATTCGGCGCCCGTGGTGCCCCGGTTGGGATAGCTGACGCCCGCGTAAGTGCTGCCCCAGCAACGGTAATAGCCCGGATCCCAGTAGTCCACGTAAACGTTGCTGGAGACCCCGTTGATGTTGAAGGTGTCGCCGCTGGTGAAGTAATCGTACTTGTCCACGTCCCGGTACCAGGGGGAAGGCGGGCTGCTGCCTGGGATCGTGCCGGTCTCCAGCATGGCCTGGATCATGGTCTGGGCTTCCCCGCAATAGTTGATCACACCGGTGGAAGGCCATTGCTTGCAGGCCATGAGAAGGGCCATGGCGATGTCCTCGTCGCCGTCCCCCGCCGAGTCGCAACCCGTGATGCCGAAGGGCGAGGTCATGGAGGTTTCCCAGGCCGGCAGGTAGGCCGTGAAACCGTCGCAGGGGTTGTTTTGCATGTTCATGTGGGTCTTGACGTAGAGGTAAAGCCCGTCAAACAGGGGCTTGTCCGCGAAGGAAGCCGCGATCAGCATGGAATAACCCATGCCCTCGGTCAGGGCATGGTGGTTGTTGCCGCCGTTGTTCAAGGCGAAGTTGGCGATGAGGGGGACGCCGCCGACCGTCTCGCCCGTGTATTCGACCTCGGATCCGATGTAGAGGCCGTAATATTTTTTCCACATGGCGGTCATGTCCGAATTGGACACTCCCTCGGGCTGCGCGATGATGCCGTTGGGAAGCTGCAGGTATTCGCCGAAGGGATGGGCGGGATTGCCGCTGTTGATGTTGCCACCGGGATAAACCGCGCCGTACATGGTGCCGTAGGCCTGCGCCCAGGCGGTCGAAGCGCTTTCATGCATGGACAATAAAAACAGCGATGCGAAAAGGAGGACTAAATAAACCCGCTTGAGTGACACTTCCGCACCGCCGCATAAAGATGAAGCCGAGGCTGGCTGTATTTCAAAACGAAGGGATGCAGTTTCGCAAGCCGGGCTATGGGTGTTCATTAAACTTTAAGAAAAGCAATTTTCGCACCAAGAAAGTCCCGTGAATATGATTTAAAAACGATTTTGCCTTTTTCGTTTTATCGAGAAACTTTGGCGAAGACTGTTTCCGAAAAAATATCCTCCTCTTTATTTCGGGGAACTTTTCAACGGGAACAACGCCATTGGATTTTTTGTCGCTTGTTTTGACAATTATTCCAACTTTTTGTCACTGGATCGATGGACCGCCACCCGGTAAAAAAGAAGGGTCGCAGGGGCGCGGTTGTTTTTTTCCCTTTCCTCTTGCAGCGGGGATCAAGGCAACGCAATGGGCATCGGTGCAAGACGCGTCCGTTCCCGGAACAGCGTCGGCTTTATTTTTCCAGGATCACGTCGTCCACGTAGAAGGGTGAAACGGCCTTGGGGCTGTTGGACGTCAGCACGATCTTGTCGAAGGAACCGGGGATCTTGAAATCCGCCAGCGGGAGTGAAACCTCGTTCCATTGGCCCACCTTCCAGGGCCGGGCGCCCGTAACCGCCCGTTCCTCGCCCGTTTGCTTGCCGACGGATTCGAACCGCACGCGGAACTCCACATCGCAACCCGTGGGACAAACCCAGAAGTGGATCGCCTTGAAATCGGACGGACGCAGGCCCGGGCCCTCGAACTGGGCGCCGCCCCACCCCTTGTCCGGGAGCCGGATGAGCGCGCTTTTGCCCCCGCCCGGCGTGTGGTTTTGGGCCGCGGAGCCGAAATCATAGGCGCCTTCGCTCCAATGGCTGGTGGTCCAGGCCGGTTTGTCCCCGTCAAAGACAAGCGTTCCCGGGACAGGCCCGGCTTGCGGGGCCGCGACGGTCGCAGTGGGTTCGGGCGGGGCGCGGTAGGCCTTGTCCGGGCCGATGTAACGGTCGGACAGGACGAAGTCGTCGAAATCCGCGTATTCCTCCCGGGGCGGCGCCCAGGAGGCGTCGGCTCCCCCGAAAAAGGTGGAGAAGTACAGGCTGTCGATCTTGAGGCTGTCCCTGTCGCGGAAACGCAGGTCCGTCACTTCCAGGGCCTTTTCACCGTTAAGCCAGGACCGGATCACGCCGTCCTTTTTGCCGGGACGGTTCATCCGCACGTAAGTTTCCACGCAATACCAGCGGCCCGGGACGAAATAACGGGGACAGCCCCCGTAATCCCAGGCGAAGTCCTCGCCGTATTCCCCCGCTTGGTCCGGGTGGTAGACGTATTGCACGATTTTGCCGTCCGGCCGCCACATCATGCGGGCGCTCCAGCCGTCCCTGCCGTTGGGTTTGTGGCCGCCCGTGTTGTGGTCCCCCCCCGCCAGGCCCGGAAGCTTGCCGCCCTTCACGAAATCGAAACCCGGTTCGAAGCGCACGTAATAACGGAGGCTGAGGGCTTCCCGGGGCGGGATGGAAAGTTTTGAAAAATCGGTCAGGAATTGCAGCCCACCCGTCGGGCCGTAGGTATCCTTCAGGTATCGCACCCTCAAGAAGCGGCCCTGCAAGGCATCCGGCCCGGAAAGAAGTCCGGCATTGGCGGCGGGCTCGGGGCCCCACTCCATGCCCCAAACCGCGGTCCAGGGATCGGCTTCGAACCCGCTGAAAAAAAGCAGGTCGGGCCGGGCCCGCAGGCCGGCCTCGGCGGCGGAAGGATCGCCCACGGCGGCCCCGCCGGTCCCGGGTCCCAAGGCAAAACAAAAAGCCACGGCCCCACAGGCCGTGGCTTTGGAAAAGCCCCTCAGGATTCGATCAATAAAAGACAAAGGCGTCCGCCACCACGGCGTAATCGGGGGATCCGTTCACGGCCGAAGGGGTACCCGCCGTGGGGTCCATGCGCTGGAGGTCCAGCTGGAATTTCAGGTTCCGCACCGGGTAACAGCGGAAGCTCAGCACGTGGCGGAAGCCGTCGTAGCTGCTTCCGCTCGGCGTGGAATGGTTGAGGTATTCGCTGACCACCCGCAGGTACATGCTTTGCCCCAGGTCGACTTCCAGGCTGCCATGGTAGGCCTGCAGGCTGTTGGAGGCCGTGACCGGCCCCGTAGGGGTGGCCCCGCTGTCGTCATAGCCGCCGTCGTATTCGGCCAGGATCACCACCGGCCCCAGCCTTCCCCAGCCATAGGCGCCGTAACGCATGCTCCGGGAACTCAGGTCCAAGTCCTGCCCGAAGAGGGAGCCTCCCAGGGTGAAATCATGGAAGCCCACGCCCCCCTTGGCCGAGAAGATCTTTTCGTTATAGCCGGGAACCGTCGGGGTCCCGAAAGCGGAGGAGCCGTCCACCACGGCCGCGTTGAGGAAAGCCGGGCCGGGGTAAATCCCGGCCTCCACTCCGTCGTTGACCGGGTTGTCGAAGCTGAAGAGGCCGGGGTTGTTCGCGGGGCTCAAGAAATAGCGCACCAGGCTGTTGTCGTCGCTCAAGGTCAATCCGTAAGGCAGCATGAATTTCCCCAATTTCAAATAGGCCCCTTCGGGCAGGCCCGAAACCAGGCCGTAAGCCTCCTTCACCCCGCCACTTTCGTCCAGGCGGTAGGTGAGCACCCCCGAGATGTTCTCGTTGGCCTTGATGCCGATGGAAAAGGACTGCCGGGCCGGGTAAAGGGTCTTGCTGGTGTTGAAGGAATCCTGGTCCAGGTTGGGGTTGTTCCGGAAGGTGGCCCTGTAGCCCTCGTGGAGGTCCAGCCCCACCGCCACCCAGCTGGGCGCGTTGTGCTGGATCTTCTGGGCCGCTTCCGAGATCCCCGCCCAGTCGAAAGTCTCCAGGGTGCTCCCGTAATTCTTCCCGAAGTCGTTGCGCAGCCACCCGCCGGTTTGGTTCATATGGCAGGCGTTGCAGTTGACCCCCTTCCAGGCGGCGAAATAAGGCTCCGCCCAGGCTTCCGTCGCGCTTAAAGATAAAAGAACCAAGGCCACCCGCAGTGAAAGTTTTCTCATAAGCTCCCTTTGATGAGTTTTCAACTTTGAAAAGGACGCCGTCGACTTGAAGGAAGTTTACCATGCGGCGGCGGAATTGGAATCGTCCGCCTCAAAATGGGCGCCGGGCCGGAAGGAAAAAACCAACGGCGGTAACTTTTCGAGGCATCGGGGAATAGGGCCGTCCCTTACAAGACCGCCGTTCCCTTGGGGCGCAGGGCCAAAACCGCCGCCCCACCTACGGCAAAAAGGAGGCTGAGGAACAACCCCAAACGGAAGGAAACGGGTTCATAGCGGAACGACACCTGGTGCGCGCCCGCCGAGGCCAGGGGCACGGCCATGAAAAGCCCGTCGGCCCGGAAAACAGGCTTGGGCGACCCGTCCACCCAGGCATTCCAGCCCGGCGCGAAGCTTTCATCGAAAACCAGGAACCCGGCCTTGGATGCCGTCACCTCGAAGCGCGCCTCGCAGGGCGACGGCCGGTCCTCCCGGACTGTGGCGGGCCTTCCCCACAAACCTCGGGTGAAGGCCTGGAATTTCCGGAGCAGGCCGGGCGATTCCCCGTCCAGGCCCCGTCCGGCGGGTGCCAGGCAAACCGACCTTCCGTCGGGCGATTTCTCCGTGTAAACCTCGTCTTCCAGGAAGGCCCGGGGGTCCAGCAGGGCCTCGAACACGGAAGGCCGGTCGGGAAACTCCCGAACCTTTTCCACCACCCAGGCCCTGGACAGGGCGCCCGCGTTGCGGACGAAGACCGAATTCCCCTCGGGCTGGGACAGGCGGTATTTGAAGGCCGGCAGGGCCCGGTCGAGAACGAGGAGCCCCACACCGGCCGCGTCCAGGATGCGCCCGTCGTAAGGGTAACCCCGCTGAAGATAGCGATCCAAGTCCTGGAACCCGTCCGTGTAAATGGTCAGGTATCCCCGGGCCGAGGGGATGCCCCACACCACGTTGGTGTTGGGCGTCAGGTCCGCCGCGGTTTCCCGGATGGAACCGGCGAAATCCGTGACGGCCGCCGAGTAATAACGGCTCGGGTCCCTCAGGCTCACCACCCTTCCTTCCCCGGCCCACCGGGCGGCTTTCGCGGCCGCCTGGCGCACTTGGGGGTCCTGGTAGGGATCGGGCACCGTCTGGATCACGCGGGCGGGGACCAGGAACAGGTCCAGGACCCACAAGGCGCCCAGGGCCCAGGCCCAGCCCCGCGGCGAGCGGAGGAATCGAGGCGGGCCGCTCCAAACCTTGTTCTTTTTCGAGGTGAATTGGATCCTCTCTTCCAGGCCCACGGCCACGGCCGTCATGGCGCAAAAAAGGAAAAGGAAGGAAGCCTTGGCGGGTTCCAACTTGTCCAAAAGGCGGTCGGACAGGACCCGGAGGGGGAAAAAATGGACGCCAGCCAGCCACAACAGCCAGGCCAAGGCCGAACCCTTCCAGAAGGCGTCCCGGGATTTGGGCGGGAAAAAGGAAGCCAGCAATAGCCCCAGGGGCACCAGGCCCAAGTACAGGTCGTTGAATATATAAGAAGGGTAATCGCCCTTGTACCCCGTGGTGCCCGGAACACCCAGGATGTCCGGCTGTAAAAGCGTGAGGAAGTTCACCCACCGCAGGCTGTAAACCTGGCCGCCCCAGCCTTGGCGGTGAAGGTAGCCCAAAAAATCGGCGAAGGGCAGCCACTGGCAGGCCGTCAACCCGAGCGCGGCCAAAAAGGCGCCGGCGTGCAGGATTTGCGGCCTGAAACCCGCCCGCCACTTCCAGCGGAAGGTGAAACAAGCGAAGAGGAAGGCGTAAAAGGTGAAAAAGGGGTAACCCGCCAAAATCTGGAAGGCCCAAAAAACCGAAAGCAGGGCCCATCGGTCCACGGAAGGCTTTTCCCCGAGCCGGTGGGCCGCCCAGAAGATCCAGGGGACCCAGGCGATGGACGCCAGGTGCGTGGGAAAGCCCCAGTAAAAGGCCGTGAGGGCGGACCCCGCGAAACCCATGGCGCAAAGGGTCGCGGGAAGCGGGGAAACCTTCAATCCTTTCAGCCAAAGGTAAAACCCGACCGCCGCCCAGGCCTCGTGCAGCAGGGCCATGATGAAAAACCAATGGGTCAATCCGGTCAGGTTCCAGAGCCAGAAGAAGGGGTAGAAGGCCGCAGGTTGGAGGGCCGCCACGTGGGGAGTGCCGCAAGCCACATAGGGGTTCCAAAGGGGGATCCGGCCCTGCCGGAAGGATTCCACGTTGAACCACTTTTCCGGGAACACATACTCCACCGTGTCCATGAAGGCCGGGAAATGGTCCCACAACCGCGCCCCCCAATAGGCCAGCAGCAGGAAAAAGCCCCCCC
>JAICXI010000058.1 GCA_025980505.1 bacterium
CCAACAGCGGTATTTTCATGGTCCTGCACCGTCCCCGGAATCTTTTCCTGCTTTTGGGGTGCGCCCACCAGAATTCCCAGGCTTACGATCCCAAACTTTTGGAGGATCTGCGGGACCTTTGGAAAAGCTGGAGCGAGCCTCTCGAAAGGATGCTCGGGCATCTTCCGGGGGCGGGAAGCCCGCAGGAGGGCCCGGGGGGAGGTCCGCCCCCCTCGAAACCGGAGAAGGGTCCGAATCCCTCCCTGCCGGAGGCCCCCGCCCATTCGGCCGCGGCCAAAGGGGAAGGGCGGCGGCCCCTGGTCCTGGTGGATGAAGTCACCCGCCTGTTCAACCGCGATTATTTCGACGAATGCATCGCCATCGAGGTGGAGCGGGCCAAACGCTATTCCCGCAACATGAGCGTCATTTTCCTGAGTGTGATGCCCAACGGTTCCGCGGCCTTGCCCGGGGACAACTCCGTGGCCACCCAGGTGGCCGAGATCCTTTCCAAAAGCCTGCGGAAAGTGGATTTCATCTGCCGGCTGGAAAAAAACAAATACGGCATCATCCTTCCCGACACGGCCGACAACACCTACGGGGTCATCGCCAAACGTATTTTCAAATTTTTCAAGCTGGTCATGGGGGAGGCGCCTCCCGTCCACTTGAATATCAGCGCCTCCACTTATCCCAAACACGCCACGGACCACCACTCGCTTTTGGACAGCGCGGAAAAACTGCTCCGGCAGGCGCAGGAAGCGGGGCCCAACAAGGCGGTTTTGCCGGAATAGCATCGAATTTCAAATGACGGAAATTCCCGCTTGGCGGAAATGAACCCAGGGTTCAAAACAAACCGGGAATCCCGGTTGTTTCGCCTCGGGATTCGCGGGCCGCTTTGAAGGATTGAACGGTCCAAATCAAGCCGCGTCGATGGCATGGAGCGGAAACCTGCATCATCCCCCCCGGACGGCTTCCCAAGTTTTCCATTGCGCAAAGCGTGGAATTGCCTAATCTATTGTGCGGTATGGAGAACGATCGATGACCCACCGCCAATCCCTCTTGGCCCTGCATTTGACCGGTGTGATCGGCCCGCGCCGCTTGAAGTCCGCCCGGGAAGCCTTTCCCGATCTCCTGGATCTATTCGGCGCTTCCGAGGAAAAACTTGCCCAATTGCCGGATTGGACGGCCGCTTGCGCCCGGAAGGTCCTGGCTTTAAAAGAACCCCTGCGTCGGGTGGAAGAGGAGTTGGAAAGGGCGGAACAGTCGGGCATTCAAGCGGTGGTGGAAGGCGAGGATGGATTCCCTGCGGTTTTCAACGACCTCTACGATCCCCCCTTTGTGCTTTGGCGAAAAGGGAAGTACCTTCCGGAAGACGAAAAGTCCATCGCCGTTGTGGGCTGCCGCAAACCCAGCGCTTATGGCCGGCAGATCGCCTTGCGCCTGGCGGAAGACATCGCCAAGGCCGGCTATACGGTGGTTTCGGGGCTCGCCCGCGGGATCGATTCGCTGGCCCACCAGGGGGCGCTGCACCATCCCAAGGGCCGGACGGTGGCTTTCCTCGGCAGCGGGCTCCTCAACCTTTATCCACCTGAAAACGGCCCCTTGGCGGAGGCGGTGGCGAAAAGGGGTGCGCTTTTCAGCGAATATCCGCTGCAGGCCAGGCCCCTGGCCCTCCATTTCCCCCAGCGCAACCGGCTGATCAGCGGCGCCGCCAAAGGCGTCCTGGTGGTGGAGGCCAAGAAGGACAGCGGCTCCTTCATCACGGTGGACCACGCCTTGGAACAGGGGCGGGCGGTCTTTGCGGTGCCCGGGCCCATCCACAACGCCCAGTCGGAAGGCGCCCACGCCTTGATCCAGCAGGGGGCCAAGTTGGTCATGGGCGCGGAGGACATTTTTCACGAGCTTCACGACCTGGGGGCGGAAGCGGTTTATAAGTCCAGGAGCCTGAAGGCCTCCCCATCCCCGGGGGAAATCCAGACGACGGAGGAGGAAAAAAAGGTGTTGGACAAGCTGGGTTATACTCCCCTGCACGTGGATGCGCTGGCCCGCGAAGCCGGCGTCGCTTTGCGGCGCTTGAACGAAATCTTGCTGCTGCTGGAAATGAAGGGGTTGGTGCAGCAGGCGCCGGGACATTGTTACTTCAAAGTTTGACCCCTCCATCCCGGCCTTTTTCGCGCCGCTTTCCCCTCCGGAAGGAATATTTTCAACTTTCCCCGGAATCCTCAAATGAAAGTATTTCAAAGGGTTTTGGCGATACCGAGCCGCCGGGTTCGGGGGCGCCCCGGCCAGCCGAAACTTGACAAAAGGATGACGCTCTGCCTATTCTTCCCACTTATATGAAGCCCCTTGCGGCGGGGTTCCCTCATCAATAAAGCTTGAACGGAGAAGGACGTGGCCAAAGCCAAGGCGAAAAAAAAGGAAGAGCCGAAGAAGCTGGTGATCGTCGAGTCCCCCTCCAAAGCCAAAACCATCAACAAATACCTCGGAACCGATTACGTGGTCCTGGCCTCCAAGGGCCATTTGATCGACCTGCCCAAGAGCAAGTTGGGCGTGGACATCGAAAAAAACTTCGAACCCCAATACATCCCCATCCGGGGCAAGGCTTCCATCATCAAGGAACTGAAAAAAGCCGCCCAAAAGGCCCAGGCCGTTTACCTGGCCGCGGACCCGGACCGCGAAGGGGAAGCCATCGGCTGGCACATCCGTAATTTCCTCTCCACCCTGGAGGCCGTCCCCGTTATTTACCGGTTGCGGCTGAATGAAATCACCAAGTCCGCCATCGAGGAAGCCATCAAGTCGCCCAGCGAGGTGGATTTGAACATGGTGAACGCCCAGCAGGCCCGGCGGGTCCTGGACCGGCTGGTGGGTTACGGCATCAGCCCGCTGCTTTGGAAGAACATCCGCCGGGGCCTCTCGGCCGGAAGGGTGCAATCGGTGGCCTTGCGGCTTATCTATGAGCGGGAAAAGGAAATCGAGGGGTTCAAACCCGTCGAGTACTGGACCCTGGAAGCCGACTTCACCATGGAAGACGGCCGGGTAATCCGCACCAAGCTGGCGAAAATTGACGGGGAAAAGCCCGACCTCAAGACCCAGGCCGAGACGCAGGCCCTGATCGAGCGCATCCGGACGGCGGATTTCAAGGTGTCGGCCTTGCTGCACCGGGACAAGTCCAAGAAACCCCCCATGCCCTTCACCACCTCCAAGCTCCAGCAGGAAGCCTATAAACAGCTCCGGTTTGGGGCCCGCAAAACCATGTCGATCGCCCAGGGGCTTTATGAGGGCATCGAGATCGGCGAAGCGGCCCCGGTGGGCTTGATCACCTATATGAGGACGGACTCCAAGAGGGTCTCGCCGGACGCCAAGGCCGAAGCCTCCAAGTTCATCGGCCAGGCCTACGGCGAAAAATACCTGGGCCCAGGGGACCGGGATACTTCCAGCAAGGGGAAAATCCAGGACGCCCATGAGGCCATCCGTCCCACGTCGGTGTTCCGCACGCCCGAGCAGATGAAGGCTTTCCTGGCGCCCGAACAATTCAAGCTTTACCAACTGATCTGGGAGGATTTCCTGGCCAGCCAGATGAGCAACGCCCTTTACCGGGAAACCAGCGTGGAAATCGGCGGGAGCAACGTCGTTTTCCGGGCCACCGGGACCGATACGGTGTTCGACGGCTTCACCAAGGTTTACGAGGAAGCCGCCGACGAGGACAGGAAGGGGGCGGCCGAAGGGGAAGAGGGCGGGGAAGTCGGCGCCAACAAGCTATCGGGGATCGTCGAGGG
The DNA here is from genome assembly GCA_025980505.1 of bacterium. Taxonomy (GTDB): domain Bacteria; phylum Oederibacteriota; class Muellerivitia; order Muellerivitales; family Muellerivitaceae; genus JAICXI01. Next base: position 3,753 of record JAICXI010000058.1, read on the forward strand.
GCAAAAAGCCCTTTGGAAGGAACCCGTTCCGGAGCAACATTTCACCCAGCCGCCGCCGCGTTACACCGACGCCTCCATGGTCTAGACCCTGGAGGAAATGGGCATCGGCCGTCCCTCCACCTATGCGCCGACCCTGCAGACCATCGAAAGCCGCATGTACGTCAAGAAGGAGAACGGGCGGTTTTTCCTCCAGGAACTGGGGAACCTGGTCCTGGAACTCCTGATGAAGAACTTCCCCAAGATCCTCGACTACGAGTTCACGGCCAAGATGGAAAGCGAACTGGACCAGGTGGAATCGGGCGAGCAGGAATGGCGGAAGGTCATCGGCGATTTTTACGCGCCCTTCAAGGACACCCTGGCTGTGGCTGAAAAGCTCATGGGGGAGGAAAAGTCCAAGATCGAGGTGGTGACCGACATCCCCTGCGAGAAATGCGGGCAGATGATGATCGTCAAGTGGGGGCGCCACGGCAAGTTCCTGGCCTGCTCCAAGTATCCCGAGTGCCAGAACACCAAGAGCCTGAAGGAAACCACGGACGGTTCCATCCAAGTGGATACGGACACCAAAACCGACGAAAAGTGCCCCAAGTGCGGGGCCGACATGGTGGTCAAGATGGGCCGGTTCGGCAAATTCCTGGCCTGCTCCAAGTATCCCGAGTGCAAGACCGCCAAACCCATCTCCTTGGGGATCAAGTGCCCCTTGGGTTGCGGCGGGGATGTGGTCTCCCGGGGGTCGCGCCGCGGGGTCTTTTATGGATGCAACAAATACCCGGATTGCAAATTCATTTCCTGGTACAAGCCGGTCAACCGGGCCTGTCCCCAGTGTTCCAACGCGTACCTCGTGGAGAAATACACGAAGACCCTGGGCCCCCACATCTCTTGTCCCAACAAGGAATGCGATTACAAGGAATTCCCCAAGTCGGAGAACCAAGAGACGCCGCCGGCCCCGGCGGCTTCGGGAGCCGAACCCACTCCGGTTTCTTGAGTCGAAGAAATTTAAACCACGAAGCCAGGAAGGGCAAAAAGAAAGATCATGAAAAAGGACCGCCTTCATGGCTTCGGGGTTAATCGGGAATTGAAATCATGAAAGAATCCATCCAAAAAGCCCAGATCCTGATCGAAGCCTTCCCTTACATCCGCAAGTGGTACGGCGCCACCGTGGTGGTGAAGTACGGCGGCAGCACGCGCTCGGGTGAGGACGGACTCAAGTCCACCTTGCAGGACATCGTGCTCATGAAATTCGTCGGTATGCGGCCGGTGGTGGTGCACGGGGGCGGCAAGGACATCACGCGCCTGACCGAGAAACTCGGCATCCGTTCCCAATTCGTGGACGGCCTGCGGGTCACGGACCTGCCCACCATGGAAGTCGTGGAAATGGTCCTGGGCGGCAAGATCAACAAGGAACTGGTGAGCATGGTGCACCAACTGGGCGGCCAGGCCGTGGGCCTTTCGGGCAAGGACGGGGCCATGCTGGAGGCCACCCGGGTCACTTCCAAGTCGGGGAAGGATATCGGTTTCGTGGGCAAGGTCTCCAAGGTAAACACGGCCATCCTGGAAACCTTGGACCGGGAACAATTCATCCCCATCATTGCGCCGTTGGGCATGGGTAAGGACGGCAAGACCTACAACGTCAACGCGGACGAGGCGGCCGGGGCCATTGCCGGGGCGCTGAAGGCGGAAAAGCTGGTTTTCCTGACCGACGTGCCGGGCCTTTGCAAAAAGAAAGAAGACCCCAAGACGCTGATCTCCACGCTCAAGGCAAGGGAAGTTCCGAAGCTCGTCAAAAGCGGCGTGATCGCGGGCGGCATGGTCCCCAAAATCGAAGCCTGCCTGCGGGCCCTGAAAGCGGGCGTCCGTAAAACCCACATTATTAACGGCACCCTGCCGCACGCGCTTTTGCTGGAAATCTTCACACCCCAGGGCGTTGGAACCGAAATTATCCCGGGATAGTCCCGGATTTCCTTGATTTGCCCCCCCATCCCTTGACAGTTCTTTTCCGGTAACCACCTACCTATGGTATAATCCGGCCCGTTGTCAAACACCCCAATGGGTTGAGGGTTCCAAATGAAATGCCCCTTTTGCGGACACCAGGAAGACAAGGTGATGGATTCCAGACCCAGCAAAGGAGGGTCCGCCATCCGCCGCCGGCGGGAGTGCCTCCAGTGCCAAAAGCGGTTCACCACTTACGAGCAAATCGAAGAAATCCTTCCCATGGTGGTGAAGCGCGACGGCCGGCGGGAGCCCTTTGACCGCTTGAAGATCGTAGCGGGCATCCGCAAGGCCGTGGAGAAGCGGCCGGTTTCCTCCGAGAAAATCGAGGCTTTGGTGGATGACATTGAAAACACCCTCATGGAACGGGCCGCCAAGGAAATCAACTCCACCGAAATCGGGGAAATGGTGATGAACCGCTTGAAGGAACTGGACGACGTGGCTTATGTGCGGTTTGCCAGCGTCTACCGCCAGTTCAAGGATATCAACGCCTTCATGGATGAAGTGAAAAAGCTCCTCAACCGCAAGAGCTGAAATCCGTGGTTGGTTCCAGGCTCATGGCCGTCCGTAAAACCTCATGACAACAGAAAGGCAGCATCATGGCGAACATTATTCCATTTCGCGGCATCCGTTACGGTGTCTCCAGCCCCACCCGGTTGGCCAATGTGATGGCCCCGCCCTACGACGTCATTTCCACCCCGCAAAAGCGTCAATTGAAGGCCGCCGATCCCGCCAATGTCATCCGTCTCATCATCGGGAATCCCAGCCACGAACAACACAAGTCCTCCGATTACAGGGCGGCCCAAAGGGCTTTTTCCGATTGGCGCAAGAAAGGCGTGCTGAGGCGGGAAGACCGGCCCTCCCTTTACGTCTACCAACAAACCTTCGAACTTCAGGGAAAAACCTACCGCCGCACCGGCTTTATCGGACTCTCCCAACTGACGCCTTTCGGCAACAAAAAGGGCGGCATCCTGGCCCACGAACATACCTTAAGCGGACCCAAGGCCGACCGTTTGAAATTGATGAAAGCCTGCCACGCCAATTTCAGCTGCATTTTTTCCCTCTATCCCGACAAGGGCGGGGCGGGCAGGCTGTTGAAAAGGATCACGGCCCTTCCCGCGGACCTGAGCGTGGATTTCCCCAAGGGCATCGGGAACCGGGTGTGGAAGGTTTCCGACCCCCGCTGGATCGGTGAACTCCAATCGAAGATGAGGAGCGCCACGCTTTTCATCGCCGACGGACACCACCGCTATGAAACCGCCCTGGCTTACCAGGCCTTCCGCTCCAAGGATACCCGGGGCCGTCCCGGGACGCGTCCCTTCGATTACGTCCAAATGATGTTCGTGGCCATGGAAGATCCGGGGCTGGTCATACTCCCGACCCACCGCATGCTGCCCCAACGGTTGATTTCCTCCAAGCCGCTCCTCTTAAGCCGCCTTTCTTCCTTGGGCGAGGTCCACGAATACGGGAAGCCCTTGAAGGGCCTGGCGCCCTGGAAATGGATGGCCCAATTGGGGAAAAGGGAACCCACGATCGGCCTTTCCTTCGACGGCCGCCGGCTCTATGCCCTGCAGTTTTCCAGGTCGGTGGTGAAGTCGCCCCTTTTGGCCGGGTTGTCCGGGGCCCAGAAAAAACTGGATGTGACCCTCCTGCACCGGCTGATTTTGGAGCCCTTCTTCGGCGTCACGAAGGAAAAAGTCGAACATGAAATTTCCTTCACCAGCAAGGCGGAGGATGCGGTCGACCGCCTGAGGAAAAGGGAATTCGCGGCGGTTTTCTTCCTGAACCCGACCCGAATCGACCAATTGCGGGAAGTGGCCTTGAAACAGGAACGCATGCCCCAAAAATCCACCTTCTTTTATCCCAAGCTTGTCACCGGGCTTGTCTTGAACGACCTGGATTCATTCTGAGGCTTCCAATCCAAGTTCCACCACCCAGGCGCCAAGAAAGGCAAAGCGGAAAAGCCCGGGTTTTGATTTCATTGGATCATTTGAAAGATTTTCCTTTCGCCGTCCTTGGCGCCTTGTTGACGCCCTTGTCTGAAGGCCAACGGGTGGTGTCTTGGCGGATCCATTTTCCTTTTCTTTCGAGCTTTGTTTGAAAACCCGTCTTCGGAAAGGCTTGCCACCCCTTGCGCCCCGACGGTAGAATCATCGCTTCTAAAGGGGAGGTACTTTTACTAATGACCGGAGGAAACAAATGAGCCGCCGAATCGCCGAAGTGAAGGGACGTGAAATCCTGGATTCCCGTGGGAAC